>DATFVT010000241.1:0-7683 GCA_035260105.1 Acidimicrobiia bacterium | reverse complement strand
GCGGTCGAGGCAGCCGACGAGGTAGCCGGTGAGCGCGGTGAACCCAGCCCACCCGGCGACCAGCGGCACGATGGCGATGATCCCGAAGTACCAGAGCCAGTACAGGAGGATCCCGGCGAACACGACACCGAAGACGAACCCGTAGAGCGCGGCGCGCCGTGGTGTGGTCTCGCGCCAGGCCCAGATCAGGGGGACGAGCGCAACGAGGGCGAGCGGGCCGAGGTCGAACGCCGGGAACGCCAGCGCCAGCAGGACCCCGGACACGACCGACGCGCCGAGCCGGAGTTGCACCCCGCGGTCGCGCAGGGTCCTGCCGATCCGGCTCATCAGGTCATGCTTCCATTCGCGGGCGCGGCGACGGTGTCAGCCGGTCCCGCCTCCGATCACGCGCAATCGCGGCACAGCATGCGCTTGGCGTCGGCGAGCTGGCTCCGGGGCAGAACAAGGAAGCAGGAGGCGCAGAGGAACTCGCCCGGGCGTCGGGGAGTGATGCGGGTCTGACCGTCGCCCCGTTCGTCGACGTCGGGCTCCTCCTCTTCCTCGTCCTCCTCCTCGTCCTCGAGGGTGGCGCTCGCCGTCCGCTCCTGCAGGAGGACGTCGAGCGGCTCCTCGACGTCGTCGGGGTGGAGCTCCTCGTCGAGGTCGACGACGTCCTCTTCCTCGTCGCTCGACTCGGCGGCCGCTTTCGCGGGCTCGGCGACGACCACCTCGGTGGCCTCGCCTTCGGCGTCGTCCTCGGTGTCGTCATCGGACTGGTCGTCGTCGAGCGCGACGTCGTCGTCGAGGTCTTCGTCCTCCAGGTCTTCGTCCTCGAGCTCGTCCTCGTCCTCGTCGAGGGACTCCTCGTCGAGCTCGGGTTCCGCCTCGTCGAAGTCGTCGTCGCTCATCGGTGTTCAGCTCCGCGAGGCGCGTGCCCGAAAGGACGGACCCCGCTGCGCCTCGCTTGCCGGCGGGTTCCCGGGGCCGTGGGGCCGCGGAGTATAACGCCGCGTCCCCGAAGTGCTGCACAACGGGTCGGGCGGCTCGCGCATTCCCGCGCCGGAGTGGCCGAAAGCGGACAGAACGAGGGGCCCAGGAGACCGTTGGGGCCACTGTTTGGCCCACACTGCCCTGGCAGCGAGGTTATTCCAGCGTTCTCTACTTGGTCTCCCGGACCCCCAACACCCTGCACCGCCCCTTCCGACGAGCTCCGCGGCATCGCCACCGGAAGACCCACGACCGGCATCACGGCACAGGGGTGAGGAGTAGTACGCCCGAGATCGCGGGCCGTGTCAAGGGACACCGTCGATCACGCCGACGGCGTGACCAGCACCGTCGCGCGTCGATGCTGCTCAGCGCGCCCCGAGTTTTTTTCCGCCTGCGCTCACGAGCGGGGGGCGGCGCGGCGTTGCTCGGCGGCGCGCTCGGCGGTCAGACGCTCGAGCTCGTAGGTGGTGTGATCCACGTAGCGCATGGCCGTCGCCACCGCCCGGTGGCCGGCCTCGTCGGCGATCAGCCGGTGCATCTCCTGACAGACCCGCCGGTAGGCCGGATGACCCTGGGGCGAGGTCCGCAGCTCGAGCATGTGCATCGCCTCCCGCGCGTTCATCTGCGCGACGAACCGGACCCGGTAGGCGAGCGACACTGCGTAGGGGGCCTGCTCGGGGAACCTCGGCGCGAGCGCGTCGTGGAGCGCGGCCGAGCTCTCCATGGCGTCCTCGAACGACCCGGCGAGGCCGGCCTCGACGACCGCTTCGGGGACGTCGTACCCGTGGGCGGGCGACAGCCGCTGCCATTCCATCGTCAGCATCCGGTGGCGCTGGAGGTCCCGGAAGGCCCCGTAGTCGCAGAGGACGTCGAACCGGTAGTCGGTGCGCTCGAACGCCCGGCCCGGCTTGTGGCGGCGGTTTGCCCGCTCCCCCACGTAGGCGCGGAGCAGCGCGACCCGCTCGTCGGTCGAGAGGCGGCGCACGCGGGCCCGGATCTGGTCCTCGGGCAGGTTGCTGTGCGGGTAGCAGACGGCGGCGAGGAGCTTGTCCTCGCCGTCCGGGTCGAAGTCGGTCAGGACCACCGCGGGTCGGGGCTCGGGTTGCTCGCCACCGAGCAGCCCGTCGACGAGCTCGGCTGTTGCCCGCCGCGTGCCGGCGAGATACTCGGTCCAGGCGCCACCGCGCTCGGGCAGGTCGACCCGGGTCAGGAAGGACGGGATGACCTTACGCAGCTCGTCGAGCATCATCGCCGAGTACTGCTGCGCCTCGGGCAGCGGATGCGCCCGCATGCGGAGGAGCAGCGCCTCGAAGGCCTGACCGGTCCCGTAGATCCCGACGTTCGACAGGGTCGCCCCGGGCAGGATGCCGCGGGCGGCGTCACACGCCTTGGCTTTGATGGTCTGCTTGTAGACGAAGTCGGAGTCGCCCGCCTCCTTCGGGTAACGGGCGCGCGCCCAGTCCATCAAGTCGGGAAGGACGCGCGCGTACGTGTCGAAGAGGGTGTCGAGGTCGGCCACGTAGCGGGCGCCGAGGGACGAGCTGACGACCTCGGGATCGCGCCAGTACCGGTAGCGACCACCGAGGCGGCTGTCGTACGGGATGTACCGGGTCGACTGCTCCAGGTAGGCCATGAGCCGGCCCCACTCGAGGATCTTGGTGAGCAGGTTCGACGCCTGCTCGCAGGCGAGGTGCACGCCGCCGAGCTGGGCGACGGAGTCGTCGCCGTACTCGAGGAAGACCCGCCGGTAGAGGTCCTCCGCGCGCCGGAGCCCGATCGTTGCGTCCACCGTGAGGTCGCCGGTCAGGTCGAGGTCGCCGACGAACTCGTCGAGGAACAGCCGGCGCAGGCTCTTCGGCGAGCGCGAGTACCGGGCGAACAGGGCGCCCTTCACGACCTCGGGCAGGTTCACCAGCGCGAAGACGGGGGCGTCCAGGTTCGTGAAGTACGGGCGCAGTACCGCCTGCTCCTCGTCGGTGAAGCGCTCGGGGACGTACTGCATCGGCAATCCGGGTCGTCGGACGGGAGGCCGATCGTATCGGCGGCCCTCGTCGGGTCGGCGGATGGCGGGCCACCCGAGGCGTCGCCGGGGTCAGATCAGCAGCCGGATCGACGCCGTCACCAGCGTGACGCCGAGCCGGTCGCTCCGCCCGCGCTGGCGCCCGTCGACCTCGACCCGAGGGCGGGCCCGGACCTCGACGTCGACGCGGCGTGCGCGCCCCGCCGCGATGCGCGGGTGGGGCACGTGGCTCCCGGTCGGCAGCCGGCGGCGCATCTCGCGCCGCTCCCGGCGTGCGAGCGAGTACACCTGCACCTCGGCCCAGCCGTCGCCCGGATGGCCCCTCGGCACCAGGTCGGCGGTCCGGAGGAACTGGCCGTTCGCAACGACGACCGTCGTCGCCCGCCCGGAGAACCACGGGCGGCCGTCGAGTCGCACGGTGGCGTGCGCGGCGCGGGCGCGCCAGTGCAGTCGGTCGGGCGGCACGCCGAGCACGACCGCGTTCACCGCGGACGACTCCTCACCACTGCCGCCGCCGTCGACGCCATCGTCCGTGCCGCCGATCCGGATGGCGAGGGTGTCGATCGCAACCTCCGTGCTCGAGGTCGCCTCGGGAGCGAGGCCGAGCGCACGGGCAAGGTCCGCGCCGGGCGAGGGATAGAAGCGCACGAGCGCGCCGGGATGGCGCGCGACGAGCGCGGCGAGGTCGGCGTCGTCGCCGGTGATCTCCACGTCGGGCGGTCCCGAGGGCGCGTGCCCCCATGGCTCTCCGTGGCGCAGCGGGCGTGTCACGGCTCAACCGCGCTCGACGCCGCGATCACGCCGCGGAAGCAGTCGTCGGCTGCGGCGCGTGCGGTCTCCGCGGTCGCCGGCACCGGCGCCACGTCACCGATCTGTCGCAGGAGGTCGATGCATTGCTTGATGTGCCGGACGAAGTCGCCGCCGGTCATCACGTCGTCGTCTGCCAGGACATCGGCGAGGTCGTCGCCGCCAACCCATTCGTACGCGTACGGGACGAACCCCGGGTCGAGCGGTCTGGTCTCGGGCAGGCCTGCGTCGTCCTCGTTGTGGTTGAGGTCGCGCGCGATGCGTTCGATCCTTCGCCAGCGCGAGCCGACCTCCCGGGCGGGCCACTGTTCGGGCGGCAGCCGGTCATCCGCGCCAGGACCACGTCGCTCGAACGTGAAGCAGGACACGACCGCGGCCAGCGTGGGCGCATCGAGACCGTCGAGCAGACCCTCGCGGAGCGACTCGGCCACGGCGAGGTCGGTCTCGGTGTAGAGGCGCGCCAGGACCGCGCCCCATTCGGTCAGCGCCCAGTCCTCCACGTACCCCCACGCCTCTAGCACGCGCAGGACGCGGTCGAACTGTCGAGCGAGACTCTCGCTGCGCCCACGGACACGCCGTTCGAGGCGGGCGACGTCGCGTTCCAGCCGCTCCGCCGAGACCGCTGCGTCCAGCCGCGCGTCGCGCGCGCGATCGGTGCCGACGGGATGGGCGGCGAGCTGCGCCTCGAGCTTCGAGATCCTCGCCGTCTCGGGGTCGGGTTCCCGTCCGTCGCCGCGGCCGCCCACCCGGACCCGGCGCAGCCGGTCGCCGACGTCGCGCCGGAACGCGCTGTTCCGGGGCGCGTACGGGACGGGCAGTTCGATCCGGCCGACCGGCCTCGGCGTCTCGTCGAAGTCGTCCGCGCCCAGCCGCACCAGGTCGCGCCCTTCGGTGAGGCCCAGGACCCGGGGCGCGCCGCGGCGACTTCGCTCCTGGCCCAGGACGGCGACGCGACCGTGCCGGCCGCCGCGCACGAGCACGTCACCGGGCCGGAGCTTCTCGAGCGCGTCCGCGACCCGGCCCGCGCCGCGGCGCGTCCGCCGGGCGTCGTCGAGCGCGCCGGCGAGGCGCCGGTACTCGTTGACGTCGCCGGGACCACGTTGCGACGTGTGCCGGTGGCGTTCGAGCAGATCC
Organism: Acidimicrobiia bacterium; assembly: GCA_035260105.1. Lineage (GTDB taxonomy): Bacteria > Actinomycetota > Acidimicrobiia > IMCC26256 > JACDBD01 > JALZAA01. Next base: position 2,756 of record DATFVT010000241.1, on the reverse strand, counting down.
CGGCTGCGTTCCAGCTGCCGCTCGAGTCCGACGACGTCGCGGTCGGTCTGGAACTGCGCGAAGGACAGGTTCAACAGATGGTGCGCGACGTCGGCCGGGTACCGCTGGACGAGGTTGGCGGCCATGTTGTACGTGGGCCGGAACGAGGAACGCAGCGCGTAGGTGCGGCGTGACGCCAGGGCCGCCACCTGGTCGAAGGGCACGAACGGGTTCCAACACACCACCGCGTACCCGACGTCGTCGATCCCGCGCCGGCCGGCGCGCCCGGTGAGCTGCGTGTACTCACCCGGCGTGAGGAACTCGTGCTGCTCGCCGGTGAACTTCGAGAGCTTCTCGATCACCACCGACCGGGCCGGCATGTTGATGCCGAGTGACAGCGTCTCGGTCGCGAAGACCATCTTCACGAGGCCGGCGGCGAACGCTTCCTCGACGGCTTCCTTCATCGGGGGAACCATGCCGGCATGGTGGGCGGCGAGCCCGGCTTCGAGGCCCGTGACCCATTCGCCGTAGCGCAGCACCTCGAGGTCGTCGTCGCCGAGAGCGTCGGTGTGGTCCTCGGCGATCTGGCGGATCTCCGCCCGTTCGTCGGCGGTCGTCAGGCGGAGCCCGCCGGCCACGCACTGCTCGACGGCCTGGTCGCAGCCGGCGCGGCTGAACACGAAGGTGATCGCCGGCAGCATGCCCCGCTCGGCGAGCACCTCGGTGATCTCCACGCGCCGGGGCGTGCGGAGCCGGCGCCCGTGCCGGCCGCGCCCGCCCTGCCCGCCGGCGGCGTCGAGGCGCGCCGCCTCCGGGTTCGGACGGACGTCACCGTTGTGTTCGACGAACGTCGGCAGCAGGTGGATCCGCTCGCCGCCGCGCTCCCCCACCAGGTAGAGGTGCTCCAGCCGCACCGGCCGCCGCTCCTCGATCACGGCCGCCGTCTCGCCCCGCACCGTTTCCACCCATGCCGCGAACTCCTCTGCGTTCGAGACCGTCGCGGACAGGCAGACGACGCGGACGGTGGGAGGCAGGTGGATGATCACTTCCTCCCATACCGCGCCGCGGTACGGGTCTTGGAGGTAGTGGACCTCGTCGAGGATGACGAAGCGCAGGCCGTCGAGCGTCGACGAGCGCGCGTAGATCATGTTGCGCAGGACCTCCGTCGTCATCACGACGACGGGCGCGTTCCCGTTGATCGAGTTGTCCCCGGTCAGCAAGCCGACGCGATCGGCCCCGTGAGCGCGGGCGAGGTCACCGAACTTCTGGTTCGACAGCGCCTTGAGCGGCGTCGTGTAGAAGGCCTTGCCGCCGTCGTCGAGCGCGGTGGCGATCGCGTACTCGGCGACCACGGTCTTGCCGGATCCCGTCGGCGCCGCGACGACCACTGACTCGCCGCCTTCGATGGCGTCCAGGGCGCGTCGCTGGAAGGCGTCGAGCGGGAACGGCCGTGTCGCCTCGAACTGCTGACGCCGGCCGGCGGGGTCGTGCCGGAGCCGGGGTTGGGTCACGACCTCACGGTGCGCTCGTGGGGGCTGCCGGAGTGGAGTCGGCCGGGAGTGTGGCCGGTGGCACCGAGAGCGGCGTGCTGTTGCCCGGCTGTCCCGATCCGGAGCCGTCACCCGGCCGGAGGAACCAGATCAAGGCGACCGTCACGACGAGGACGCCGACCACCGCGGCGACTGCGGTCATGACCTCGCTGCGGCTACGAGGAGGACGGTACGCGTCGCGCCGGCGCCGAGGAGGGCTCATCGCTTCAACACCCTTCCGATGATGATCGACAGCTCGTAGAAGATGTACATCGGGATCGCCATGGCGAACAGCGAGTACGGATCCTGGCTCGGCGTGATGACCGCGGCGAAGATGACGATGATCAGGATCGCCGGCCGCCGCCACCGACGAAGCTGTTGCGTGGTGAGCACCCGCGCCAGCAAGAGGAACACCAGCACCACGGGGAACTCGAACGCAACCCCGAAGGCAACGATCATCAGCGAGACGAGACCGAGATACTTGTCGGCCGTGAGCTCGGGTCTGAGCTGGGGGCCGCCGATGTCGAGGAGGAACTCGAGCGCCTTTGGCAGGGTCAGGAGCGCGATGTAGCCGCCCAACGCGAACAGCAGGATCGACGAGAAGATGAACGGGATGGCGTAGCGCTTCTCGTTGGGGTTCAGCCCGGGCGTGATGAACCGCCAGAGCTCGAAGAGCCACACCGGTAGCGCGAGGACGATGCCGCCGTAGGTGGCGATCTTGATGCGGGTCAGGAAGGCGTCGAGCGGACCAAGGAAGATCAGCGCGTTCTTCTGGGGGTGCGTTGCGTCGCGGTAGTAGTTGACGAAGAACCTGATGATCGACTCGGAGAAGATGAAGCACACGATCGCGCCGAGCGTCACCGCGATGAGCGAGATGACGATCCGGCGCCGCAGCTCCGTCAGATGCTCGACGACCGTCATGCGGCCGCCGTTCTGGGGGGTTGCCACGGAGCCTTCTACGAGGTCGTGTCAGCCGGAGGCGGCTCGTGGGGCGCCGACGGGTCACGGTCGGACGCCTCGATCTGCCGGGTGGCGTCGTCGGCCTGACCTTCGAGCTCGTGGCCTTCGTCGTCGCGGAAGGCGTCCTCGATGTCGTCCCGGATGCCTTGCTGGAACTTCCGGAACTCGCGGTAGCCGCGTCCGACCTGACGGCCGAGCTCGGGCAGCTTGCTCGGACCGAACACCACCAGCGCCACGACCAGGACCACCAGGATCTCGAGCGGGCCGATCTGCGGCAATCGAGCTCCT
>DATFVT010000240.1:0-4745 GCA_035260105.1 Acidimicrobiia bacterium | reverse complement strand
CGTGCGCCGACCCGTGCGCCTCGCCGTGGAGGCGTCACCGACCGCCGTCGAAGAGGTCGTGCGGCAGAGGTTCGGGCTCCGGCGCGAGGCGGCCGGCGTGCTGACGGGCCCCCTGCCCGACTGGACCGATCCGGACGCCCGCGTGCGCGTCGAGATCGAGCCCGGCGACGCCGATCGAACGCAGATCCGCCTCCAGCTCGAAGGCGAGCCGCACGTCCCGTACTTCCAGTGGTTCTTCGGTCCGATTCTCCGTCGGGGTGAGCAGCGGACCCTGCGGCACCGGGTCGAGCTCGTCGCCGCCGAGATCGAAGGACGACCACCGCCGCCGGAGCCGAAGCGCTCGCCGTTGCTTCCGCCCGTGCCCTTCACCACCCGGGCGACGGCGTTGCTGGCAACAGTGGCGGCGATCGCGGCGCTGGCCAACTTCGGCGGCGCGTTGTTCGGCCAGACCGCCGACTCGGTGACCAAGACGTTTGGCCAGTCGAACCGCGGCCTCGGGCTCGCGCTGGCGGTGTCGCGCGGCGGTGTACTCGTGTCGCTCGTCGCCACCGCCCTCGCCGACCGGCAGGGGCGGCGCCGGCTGCTCCTCGTCTGCTTCGCGGGGGTCGGTGTCACCAACGCGATCTCCGCGATCGCACCCGGCTTCGTCGTGTTCACCGGCGCGCAGGTGCTCACCCGGGCCTTCGTGAACTCCACCCTCGTCGTCGCCGGCATCGCCGCCGTCGAGGAGGCGCCGGAGGGAGCCCGCGCGTACGCGCTGTCGATGCTCGCCCTGGCCTACGGCGCCGGCTTCGCGATCGCCGTGATCCTGCTGCCGATCTCCGACATCGCGCCCCAGTCGTGGCGCATCGTCTTCGCGATCAGCGCTCTCTCCGTCCTGTTGCTCCCGCGCCTGGCGCGCAACCTCCAGGAGACGAACCGCTACGCGAACCTCGCCCGACGCACGAGACAGCGCGGTCAGCTCCGTGAGGTCTTCGCCAAGGCATACGGATTCCGGTTCGTGCTGCTCGCGCTGGCCGCCTTCCTCACCAACTTCTTCAGCGCGCCGTCCTCCCAGCTCATGAACAGATTCCTCACCGACGAGCACGGGTTCTCGAACACGTTGATCGCCGTGTTCCGGGGCGTGACCGGCGGGCTTCCCGGCCTCATCGGCGTCATCGTCGCCGCCCGGCTCGCCGAGACGCGAGGCCGCCGTCCCGTCGCCATCGTCGCCCTGGCGGCCGCGAGCCTGCTGCAAATCGCGTTCTTCCTCGGCGGCGGTGTCGTCCTGTGGGTCACGGCGACGTTCGCGATCATCGCCGCCAGCTGTGCCGCGATCGTCCTCGTCGCGTTCGACACCGAGCTCTTCCCGACCGAGGTGCGAGGCACGTCGAACGCACTGCTGCTCGTGTGCGGCGTGACCGGCTCCGCCGCCGGGCTCCTCGTGGCGACCAACCTCGACGACGTCCTCGGCGGGCTGGGACCGGCCATCGCCGTCTGCGGGATCGCGCCGTTACTCGCGGCGGTTCTCGTGCTGCCGTGGCTGCCGGAGCCCGCCGACCGGACGCTCGACGAGGTCAGCCCGTCGGAGGTATGAAGCCCGATGCCCGAGGACCCGCTGGCCGGATTCGAAGCGTTCGACCACGCCTACGACGGCATCACCCGCCCGGTGTTCCGCGCCGGCGCCGGGCCCGCCGTGATCGTGATCCACGAGGTCCCCGGGCTGCACCCGGAGGTGATCGAGTTCGGCCGGCGCGTGGTCGACGCCGGCTTCACCGTCTTCATGCCGTCGCTGTTCGGGACGCCCGGAAAGCCGTTCGGATGGGCTTACACCACGGCGACGTTCCCGCGCGTGTGCGTCGCACGCGAGTTCGCCACGATGGCCACCGACCGGACGAGCCCGATTACGACGTGGTTGCGATCCCTCGCCGCCGACGCCCACGCCGAGTGCGCAGGGCCTGGGGTCGGCGCCGTCGGAATGTGCTTCACGGGTGGGTTCGCGCTCGGGATGATGGTCGACGACACGATGCTGGCACCCGTCCTCAGCCAGCCGTCGCTCCCGTTTCCCGTCGGTCGCAGGCGCAAGGCGGCGATCGGCATCAGCGACGCCGACCTCGCACGCGTCAAGGAACGCGCTGCACACGGCGCGTGCGTGCTCGGGCTGCGGTTCACCGCCGATCCCGCCGTGCCTCGCGAGCGGTTCGACACGTTGCGTCGAGAGCTCGGCGACGGCTTCATCGCCGTGGAGATCGATTCCTCTTCCGGGAACCCGCATGGGCTCAAGAGACGCGCGCACTCGGTGCTGACTCTCGACCTCGTCGACGAGCCCGGCCATCCGACGCACGCCGCGCTCGAGCAGGTCCTCGCCTTCCTCCGGGACCGGCTCCTGGTCAACGGTGAGATCCGATGACGGCAGGGGTCCTCTCGTCATGACACTTCACTACACCGACGTCGCCACCCGCCTCCCGGCACAGGATCTCGGCCGGGCGCGGGCCTTCTACGCCGAGAAGCTCGGCCTCGAGCCTGTCGAAGAGCGGCCGGGCGGTCTGCGCTACCGGTGCGGGAACAGCTCGTTCGTGGTGTTCCAGTCGACCGGTCGCTCGACGGGCGAGCACACGCAGATGGGATTCGAGGTCGACGACATCGAGGCCGTCGCCGCCGAGCTGCGCCGTCGCGGCGTGGTGTTCGAGGACGTCGACGTCCCGGGGCTGGAGACGGTCAACGGCATCGCCGACATCGAGGGCAACTACCCCTCGAAGGGTCGCGGCGAACGCGGCGGATGGTTCCGCGACAGCGAAGGGAACCTGCTCGGCATCGGCCAGGCGGTGCGCTGACCCGGGGTCAGCTCACCGGAGCGAGACGCGCCTCGCAGGTCACGCTGCCGGCGGCGTCGACGAGCACGATCGATCCGGTGCCTCCGTCGGGCAGGTTCGCAACGCCGCCCCATGCGCCTCGACCGTCGCGGATGCTGACGTCGCCGAGGTACTTGTCGGTGGACCCGGTGCGGAACTCGATCCGATAGTTGCCGGACGGCACCCAGTAGTTGACGTTCACCGTGACCGCGGACGGCGCGCCGTTGGAGACGAACACGTTCCCGACCTCGAGGCCGTTGGCGCCCGTCATCTGCGCCGAGCGCAGATGGCTCGCCGCCGCCACCACGTGGTCCGAGTCCTGGACGCTCTCGACGACGCGCACGCCGACGATGCTGACGATGGCGGCCGCGGCGGCGGCGACCGCGACCGTGGCGGCGACGAGGCGACGCTTCCGGCGCCGCGGCGCCTTCAGCGCGGCGAGCACCCGCTCCTCGAATCCCGGCGGGGGCTCGGCCTCGGCAGCGAGGAGCGTCAGCGCGTCGGCCGCCTCGGCCAGCTCGCCGACGAGCGCACGGCACGGCCCACACTCACTCGTGTGCACGAGCGCTTCGGCGCGCTCGGGACCGCCGACGATCCCCAACGCGAGCTCTGGTGCGAGCTCGCGCACCTCGCTGCACGCGGATCCGCTCATGGTCGCACCCTCATTCGGTGCGCTCCTCGGTGAGCGCCGACCTCAGGCGCAACAGCGCAGTTCGGATGCGCGTCTTCGCCGTGCCGAGCGGGATGTCCTCCGCCTCGCTGACCTCGCGCGCCGTGTGCCCCAGGAGGCCCGCCATCACGAGCGCGCGCCGTTGCTCGACAGGGAGCTGGATCAACGCCGCGCAGAGGCGGTCGGCGTCGTCGCGCAGCGCCGCGAGCTCGTCTGGCAACGGGCCACCGGCGCTCAGGTTCAGGGCGAGGATCGAATCGGGGTCGACGACGACTGGTCGGCGGACCCGGACCGCGTCGATCGCAAGATTCCGCGTGATCGTGAGGAGCCAGGTCGCGACCGTGCCCCGACGGGAGTCGTAGGCGCCGGCGTGTCGCCACGCCCGCACGAACGCCTCCTGGGCGATGTCCTCGGCCGCCCGCGGGTCTCCCAGGATCGTCACGGCCAAGCCGAAGACGCGGCGCTGGAACCGCTGCACGAACGCCGTGGCCGCGTCGGAGTCCCCCGTCGCCAGGCCTGCGAGCAGCGCATCGTCGGAGACAGCCCACATCGTGATTACGCTCCGGCGCCCCGGTGGGATTGGGGTTCCGTGCCGATCACCGTAGCCCTGCCCGCCCGCCCGACCTACGTCTTGCGGAACCCGTGGCCGAAGAAGCCGCCACGGGGCCGGGCGTGGGCGTGGAAGTGATCGGGGATGTTCCGCATGTTGTCGTCGACGTAGTGCTCGACGGTCAGCTGCTCGGCCGCGACGCGGGCGAGCTGGTCGAGCATGTGGTCGAGGTCGCCGTTGGACGGCTCCTTCCCGTGCTTGCGCCAGACCACCATCGGGACGGCGCAGATCTCGCACTCGGCGATCCAGCAGACCTCGTCCTCGTGGTACCACGGCGTGATCCGCGCCGCCTCGCAGAGGTCGCAGTCCGCCGCCGCGGAGCGCTCCGCGTCCATCATCGGCCCTCGAGGTGAGCGTCGAACCACGCCAGCGTCCGGTTCCATGCGTCCTTGGCCACCGTCTCGTCGTACGAGTCCCGTTGATCGCAGTGGAAGCCGTGCTCGGCGTCGGGGTACCGCACGATCTCGGTCTCGACTGGTGCCGTCCGCAATCCCTCCCGCAGCCGCTCGACGTCTTCGACGGGGATCGACTGGTCCCGATCGCCGAACAGACCGAGCCACGGCGTCTGGAGGTCCCCGACCTCGTCGACCAACGGCGGGAACTGTGGGAACCGCGCCGTTACGATCCCCCCCCC
>DATFVT010000239.1:0-3817 GCA_035260105.1 Acidimicrobiia bacterium | reverse complement strand
TTCTGCTCGCAATACGCGAAACCCGAGTGCGGTACGTTCCCGGGATGCGCTTCGGGCTCGACATCGCGCAACAGCGGATGCCGTGGGACGAGGTCGTCGGCAGAGTCCAGTTCGCCGAGGACCTCGGCTTCGACGGCGCGTGGGGCTTCGACCACTTCCAGCCGATGTACGGCGAAGGGCCGGGAGAGACCTTCGACGGCGTGACCACGCTCGCGGCGCTGACGGGTGTGACGTCTCGCATCCGGCTCGGGCTGCTCGTCACGGGCGTGACGTACCGGCACCCGTCGGTGTTCGCCGCCCAGGCGCTGACGATCGACCACGCGTCGCATGGCCGGCTCGAGCTGTCGCTGGGCGCGGCATGGTTCGACAAGGAGCACCGCGAGCTCGGCATCCCTTTTCCCCCGACCGGCGAGCGCTTCGACCTGCTCGAGGACGCGCTCGAGATCGTCACCCGATTGTTCACCGGCGACGTCGTGTCCTACGCGGGACGGGTCGTGTCGTTGCGGGACGCGCAGCTCCGTCCCGTGCCCGTCCAACGCCCCCACCCGCCCATCTGGGTCGGCGGCAACGGTCCCCGCCGCACTCTCCCCCTCGTCGCCCGCTACGCGGACGTCTGGCACGCGTGGGGCACACCCAACTCGCTGCGGGAGACGAACGAACGGCTCGACCAGTTGGCCGCCGAAGCAGGCCGCGACCCGGCCTCGATCATGCGCGCGGGCTCACTGTCGCTCGACGACCTCGACACGGCGCGCAAGCACGCGGCGAAGTGGCGCGACGCCGGCTACCGCTATCTCGTCTGCGGCTGGCCCGACGCCGGTCGCCCCCAGGTGGAGGCGTTCGCCCGCGATGTCCTACCCGAGCTCACCGGCTGACCTCACCGGCGGCGGCGCGCCGCGCCGTTCCGAGACGGGCTGAGGGCATCGTCGCGGGCGTCGAACCACAGGTCCGAGTCGTCGCCGTAGGAGATGGTGATCTCCTCCCCCGCCGCGATGGGGCGTCGCGACGTGATGACGAGGCAGTCGTCGTCCAGGTCGAGCTCGCAGGCCGCGTTGGGATCGGAGGCGTGGTTGTAGAGGCTGCCCAAGCCGAGCGCGAGCGCACCGGCGCCGCGCGGCCGGTGGTACACGTACCCGCGCAGCCCGGTCCGCTCCAGGGCCGCGCGATCACGTGCCGACACACGGAGGATCGGGCAGCATTCCACGACCTCGCCCGTCCGGAAGCGGCGGCGGGCGAACACGCCCCGGCCGTGCCGCCGGGACCGAGCGGCATACACGCTTTGCCGGTCGGACGGCTGCGTCGCGCATCGTCGCGTCACACGGATGGTCCATCTTCCCCGTCGCGCCGGCCATGAATCCAACCCGGTCACGCCGGCACGCCGCCGGCGCGGGCAAGCTCGGTCAGGCGCTCGTCGTGAAGGAACCGATGGTGACGCGAACGAGCGAGTGGAGCGCCCCGACCACGAGCTGACGGAGGAACCGGACCCGGGAGCGGCCGTGCCCGTTCGCCGCCGGCCGGACGACGTCGACGCGCGAGTACGCGACGCCCCGCAGGTCCGGGGTGGGGAGGCTGGCCATCCACGCCGCCCGCAGCTCCGGCGTCGCCCGACGGTGCTCGCTCAGGTACGCGATCGCGTCGGGCCACGCACTCGTGGTCGCCACGACGCCGCAGCTGCAGCGGGCGGCCCAGCGGCGGCCGGTCGTCGTCGCGGTGCCGCCGAGCTCGAAGCTGCGCACGGCACCGAAGTGGTGGTCCAGGACGGACGCGGGAGTCCCGATAGGGCGCAATTCTTGTGCCGCACGCGGCGAGATCCGGGGATGGTACGGCCCGACGACGGTTGCAGCGGGGAGAACAGTGACGTATCGCGTAGGCACAGCACACGACCGGGAGGACATCGCATGGATCAGACCCAGGACATCTCGCTGGCAGGCTGGAACATCGTCCGGGCCGACGAGACGGACTGGATGCCCTGGACCGGCGCCGCCGGTGAGGCGCGGGCCAAGATCCTCGGCACCGCGGACGGGTACACGGTCACGCTCGTCGAGGCGCAACCCGGATACAGGGGCTCAGCCCACGAACACGCGCACGCCGAGTTCAACTACGTGATCGAAGGCACGCTGCGCAATCAGGGCTGTGAGATGTCGGCCGGCGACGGGTACGCGGCGGCCGCCGGTTCCACGCACACCGACTTCGCGACCGATACCGGCGCGACCTACATCGTCATCTTCAAGCTCTGAGGTCGGCGATGGAACCGACGAAGGTGCTGCCGATCGTCGCGCTGGGCTCGCTCGTCACGGTCGAGTACGGGGGCTGGGCGCTCCTCAGCTTCCTCACCGCCCGGGAGGGGCTCACCGACTCGCAGAAGCAGTTCTTCCGCGCCGGGCACGCCCACGCCGGCGTGCTCCTCGTGCTGTCGCTCGTGTTCTTCGTGTACCTCGACCGGACGGACTTCAGCGACGCCACCCAGTGGATCGTGGGGCTCGTGCTCCTCACCGGGATCCTCGCCCAGTCGGGCGGGTTCTTCCTGCACCTCGGCGGGGGTGCACCGGCCCGGCCATCGCTGGGCACACGGGTCACCCGGACGGGAGCGGTGCTCATCGCCGCCGCCCTGGTCACGCTGGCCGTCGGGATCGCCCAGGCGTAGCCACCGGTGAGTTCCGGCCGCCTCGCCGGTCGGATCCGGGACAGGCGGAAGGAGGAACCGGTGGCGCACGCGCTGCGGCCGCCTCCCGGGCCGAGAACGGTGGTCCTGGTCGTCGAAGGCCCGATCGCACGCACGGCAGTGCCCGGGCTGTGCGAGCGTGTCCAAACCCTGCTCGCGACGCGCGGCGCCGACGTGGTCACGTGTGACGTCGCCCACGTCGAGCACGCCGACGCGACCGCGGTCGATGCGTTGGCCCGACTCCAGCTCACGGCGCGCCGCCTGGGTCGTTCCATCCGGTTGCGCAACGCTCCCGACGACCTGCGGGAGCTCCTGGCGCTGACCGGGCTCAGTGACGAGCTACCGCTCTGCGCGGGCCTCCGCGTCCAGCTGCATCGGCAGGCCGAACAGCGGGAACAGCTCGGGATCGACGAAGAAGTCGATCCCGCTGATCCGCCCGTGTGACACGCGGAGGACGTGGATCGCCCACGGCTCGGAGCCACCGCTGCGCCACTGGGCAAACCCGGGCGAGCCGTTGGCGGCGATGGGCACGAACCTCGAGCCGCGGCATCCGGATCCCGCCCCGAGCAGCCACTTGCGGAAGTCGTCCGCGCCGTGCAGCCAGAGCTCGTAGGGCGGCATCGTCATCGTGGCGTCCTCGTGCAGCAGCGACACGAGCGACTCGATGTCGAACCGCTCGAAGGCGTCGACGTAGCGCGCCAGCAGCGCACGCTGCTCGTCGTCCTCCGGCATGAGCGGCTCCGACTCCGCGACGTCGGCGGCGGCGAGGGTCGACCGAGCGCGCTGCAGGGCGCTGTTCACCGATACGACGGTCGTGTCGAGCAGCTCCGCCACCTCGCTCGCCTTCCAGCGCAGCACCTCGCGCAGGATCAGCACGGCCCGCTGGCGAGCCGGCAGGTGCTGGAGCGCGGCGACGAACGCGACGCGGATGGACTCACGAGATTCCGCCACCTCGGCCGGATCGTCGGTCGGTGGCCGCGCCCGCCCGTCCGGGATGGGCTGGATCCATTTGTTCTCGGGCAGCCGCGGGCCGGCCTCGGCGTCGCCCGAGGAAGCGGACACGAGGTCCATCGGGAGGGCCCGCCGCTGGCGCCCCTGGAGCATGTCGAGGCACACGTTCGTGGCGATCCGGTAGAGCCACGACCGGAGCGCGGACCG
>DATFVT010000238.1:0-2835 GCA_035260105.1 Acidimicrobiia bacterium | reverse complement strand
TGGCCGCGCTCACCGAGGAAGATGACGTCGTGCCCGGCGAGCAACGCGTTCTCGAGCTGCGGCAACACCGTGTCGTCGAACCCGATGACGCCGTCGACCAGCGGCTTGCCGTCGGCGATGCGGGCCAGCGCGTTTGCCCGGACCTCTTCCTTGACGGGCCGCGACTCCCAGCCGCTGGCTCGCAGCTCGCCGAGGGTGCCGGGACGGGTCATCGCACGCTCCAGGGAAAGGAGGTTGGGGCCGACGCTGACGCACGCGTCGAGATCCGAGCGTATCAGCGGGATGTCGCCCTTCGATCGGCGACCCTAAGCTGACCGCGCCCCGCCCTCGAGGGACGAGAGAGGAGCCCACATGGCCGACGAGCAGGCCGACGTGAAGGAAGAAGAGGAAGAGCGATACGAGGAGGCGAAGCGGCGGGTCGAGGCCAAGAAGGGCTTCTACGTGCACGCGTTCTTCTTCGTCGTGGTGAACGCCATCCTCCTCGGCGTCGTCGGCTGGGACTTCCTGTGGGTCACCGTGTTCTGGGGTGCCGGCCTCGTGCTGCACGGCGCCAGCGTCTTCTTCAGCGGCAGCGACTGGGTGAAGCGCTGGGAGCACCGCGCGATCCAGAAGGAGCTCGACCGGCAGTCCGGCTCGTCGCAGTCGGGCGAGAGCACGACGCCGCCTCCTCCTGACACCACCCAGCCGAACCCGACGACCGCGGCGAAGAACCCGACCTGAGCACCGAGCCCGGCGTGCTCGACCTGTCGGGGACGTGGCGCGCCGAGATCGCCCGGGGCGACCTGCATCAACGGTTCGTCGAGCGAGCCTTCGACGACGGCGACTGGCGTGACGTCACCGTTCCCGGTCACTGGCGGTCGTCTCGGGGGTTGCACGCGACGGACGGGCCCGTCCTCTACCGCCGCCGGTTCGGCGGCCCGCTGCTCGCCGACCGCCGCCGCGCCTTCGTCGTCCTCGACGGCGTCTTCTACTTCGGGGACGTATGGCTCGACGCCGACTACCTCGGCGCGACGGAGGGCTACTTCTTCCCGCACGAGTTCGAGATCACCGAGCCGTTGCAGCGCGAGGAGGAGCACGTGGTGGCGGTCGAGGTCGGCTGTCCCCGTCAGTCGGACCGCACCGCCAAGCGCATCGTCACCGGCGTCTTCTCCCACTGGGACAATCTCGATCCCGACTGGAACCCGGGTGGACTGTGGCGCCCGGTGCGCGTGGTCGAGACGGGACCGGTGCGACTGGCCCGGCTGCGTTGCGTCTGCGTCGAGGCGACCGAGGAGCGTGGCCGGCTGCGCCTCGATCTCACGCTCGACGCCGCCGGTGCCGAAGACGGCGAGGCCGCGCCGCTCCCGGCGCGACTGAACGCGCGCGTCACCGGGCCTGACGACGGTGCGGTCCTCCTCGAGGCGACGCGTGACGTCACCCTCGCCGCGGGCGAGAACCACCTCGGCTGGACGCTCGACGTCGACCATCCGCCCCGCTGGTGGCCGCACCGTCTCGGCGACCAGCCCCGCTGCACGCTCGAAGTGACCGTCGAGGCTGCCGGCGAGCTCAGCGACCGGCGGACACTACGCACTGCATTTCGCGACGTGCAGTGGCGGCGGTGGCAGCTGCACGTGAACGGCGAGCGGCTCTTCGCGATGGGCTCGAACCAGGGCCCGGCGCGCATGCAGCTGGGCGAAGCGACGCCCGAGGACCTGGCGCGCGACGTGCAGCTCGCGCTCGACGCGAACCTCGACCTGCTGCGACTGCACGCCCACGTGTCGCGACCGGAGCTGTACGACGCCGCCGACGGTGCCGGCCTCCTGCTCTGGCAGGACTTCCCGCTGCAGTGGGGATATGCACGCGGCGTCCGCAAGCCGGCGGTGCGACAGGCGCGCGCGATGGTCGACGTCCTCGGCCACCATCCGAGCATCGCATTGTGGTGCGCCCACAACGAGCCGCTCGCGATCGACATCGCGCCCGGTGAGCCGCTCGACACGCGCGCCAAGATGCGCCTCGGCGGGTCGATGCTGCTCCCGACGTGGAACAAGAACGTGCTCGACCGGTCGGTCACGCGCGCGCTCCACCGTGCCGACCCGAGCCGCGCCATCGACCCGCACTCGGGCGTGCTCCCGGGCCTCGCCGGCCCCGGCACCGACTCGCACTTCTACTTCGGCTGGTACCACGGAACGCTCGACGGCCTCGCCCCCGCGCTGCGCGCCGTCCCCCGTCTCGCCCGTTTCGTCACCGAGTTCGGCGCGCAGGCGGTGCCCGGCACCGCCGCGTTCATGGAGCCGGAACGCTGGCCGGATCTCGACTGGGACCGCCTGTTCGCGCACCACGCATGCCAGAAGCGCGTCTTCGACCGGGTCGTTCCGCCCGCCGAGCACGCCCGCTTCGACGGCTGGCGCGACGCGACGCAGGCGTACCAGGCCGCGCTCGTCCAGCTGCAGGTGGAGGACCTCCGGCGGCTGAAGTACGCGCCCACCGGTGGGTTCTGTCATTTCTGCTTCGCCGACGGACACCCCGCGGTCACCTGGTCGGTGCTCGACCACGAGCGCGTTCCGAAGCGCGGGTACGCCGCGCTGCGAGACGCGTGCCGGCCCGTGCTACCGATGGTCGAGCCGAGGGAAGGCCTCGTACACGTCGTCAGCGAGCGGCGCGACGACATTTCCGGCGCCGTCATCGAGGTGCGCGGCCGCGGGCGCCGGCTCGGGTGCTTCACCGGGGACGTCGCCGCCGACGCGGTCACCTACGTCGGGCGCGTCGACCTCGACGGCGTGAGCGAGGCGGCCGTGGCGTTGGAACACCCCTCACTCGGCCGCATCGAGAACCGCTACGACGCCCTCTTGCTCGCTT
>DATFVT010000237.1:0-3780 GCA_035260105.1 Acidimicrobiia bacterium | reverse complement strand
GTCTTGCAGCCGTCGCACCGCCAGACCGGGAGCGGCGTGCCCCAGAAGCGGTCGCGCGACAGCGCCCAGTCGACGTTGTTCTCGAGCCAGTCGCCGAAGCGCCCGTGCTTGATGTAGTCGGGGTGCCAGCTGATCGTCTCGTTCTCGCGGAGGAGGACGTCCTTGCGCTCCGACGTACGCGCGAACCACGTCGGCTTCGCCCAGTAGATGAGGGGCGTGCCACATCGCCAGCAATGCGGATAGGCATGTGAGTAGTCGACGACCGACACGAGCCGGCCCGCGGCGGCGAGTGCGTCGATGAGCGCAGGGTCGGCGCCCTTGACGAACTGCCCGGCGAGCTCGGGTACGGACGCGTCGAACCGCGCGTCGGCGCCCACGGGATTGAGCACCGGGAGATGCTCCCGCTCCGCGACCTCGCGGTCGACCTCGCCGAACGCCGGCGCGAGATGGACGATCCCCGATCCCTCGTCCACGGTGACGAAGTCGTCGATCACGACGCGGTTCGCTGCGGCGTCGCTGGGCAGGTAGTCGAACGGTCGCTCGTACCGCAGCCCGACGAGATCCGAGACGGGCACGGCCCCCACCACCTCGACGTCGTCACCGAGCACCTCCGTGACGCGCGACGCGGCGAGGACGAGATCGCGACCGCCTTCGGGTGCCTTCACGCGTACGTACTCGATCCCGGGCCCGACGGCGGCGGCGACGTTCGAGACCAGGGTCCACGGAGTGGTCGTCCACACGAGGAGGTCGAAGTCGACGCCGTCGACCGGAAACCGCACGTACACCGACGGCTCGGTGATGTCCTGGTACGCCCCGGGCTGGCCCAGCTCGTGGCTCGACAGGGCGGTCCCGCACCGCCCGCAGTAGGGGACGACCTTGAAGCCCTCGTACACGAGCCCGCGGTCCCACATCTGACGGACGATCCACCACACGCTCTCGATGTAGGTGTTGTCGAGCGTCCAGTACGCATCGGCGGTGTCGATCCACATGCCGATGCGGGATGTCAGCGCCGACCAGTCCTCGACGTAGCGCTGCACGGATTCGCGACACCGCTGATTGAAGGCTTCGATCCCGAAGTCCTCGATCTCGTGCTTGTTCGTGATGCCGAGCGCCTTCTCGACCTCGACCTCGACCGGCAGGCCATGGCAGTCCCATCCGCCCTTCCTGGCGACGTACCGGCCCCGCATCGTGTGGAACCGGGGGTACAGGTCCTTGAACGCACGGGCCCACACGTGGTGGATGCCGGGACGGGCGTTGGCGGTCGGCGGCCCTTCGTAGAACACCCACTCGGGTGCGCCTTCGCGCCTGCGCAAGCTCTCGTGGAAGGCGTCCTGCGCGCGCCACCGCTCGAGCACGCGCGCCTCCAACTCGACGAGGTCGAGCGCGGACGGTACCGGAATGAACCCCACGTGCCTTAGAGTACAAGGGCCCTCTTCCTTTCCCGCCGCCAAAGGACCGGTCGTGACGCGCCCCACCGACCTCTACGACGTCGAACGCGACGCGGTGATCATTCGGGTGCACGTCCAACCGGGCGCGGGACGCAGCTCGATCGTCGGGCGCCACGGCGACTCGCTGAAGGTGCGCGTGGCGGCGCCACCGGTCGACGGGCGGGCGAACGCGGCGGCCATCGCGTTGATGGCAACCACACTCGGGGTCAAGGAGAGCGCCGTCGAGCTCGTCTCCGGCGAGCGGTCCCGGCTGAAGCGCCTGCGCGTGGCCGGCATCGATGCGGACGACGTCGAGTCCCGCTTGCGCCAGGCGCTCGCCGAGGCGGATTCGCGGGTCGGGGAGCCGCGCCACCGCCCCCTCTAGCCCGCGTCGCTGCGCCACGCGCGGAATGCCGTGGTGAAGCGACGGTGTTTGCTCCTACTATCCTGCGCTCCCCGGCGACGCGGGGAAGCGTCGTCGCCCCTTTTTCTGCCACCTGGGAGCCCCCAATGGCATCGACACCGAAGACGGCGGCGCCGAAGAAGACCGGTTCCGGTCGCGCCGCGACCAAGGCGGGGGCAGCCAAGCGGTCGGTGGCGAAGCAGCCGGCCAAGCCCGTGCCGAAGAAGACCGCCAAGGCGGCGGCGAAGGCGTCGAAGCCGGCCGCGAAGACCGCCAAGACCGCAGCCAAGAAGGAGGCGGCGAAGAAGCCGCCGGTCAAGAAGCCGGCGGGCAAGAAGCCGAAGGGCTCGGCGGCGAAGAAGCCCGCCCCGACCAAGCGGCCGGTGAAGTCGGTCCCGGGCAAGGCGGCCAAGACGGCGAAGAAGGGCGTCAAGGTGGGCAAGGCGGCGAAGCCGGGGAAGGCCGCACCCACGAAGAAGAAGGCGGTTCCGACGAAGAAGGCACCGGCGGCCAAGAAGGCGCCCCCGGCGAAGCAGGCGCCCCCGGCCAAGAAGGCGCCCGCCGCCACCGAGCCGGCGGCGAAGAAGGCCCCGGCGCCGAAGCTGCCGCCGATCAAGAAGGTGCCGCCCCGCAAGCCCGGTTCCGTGATCTGCCCGTTGTCGGGCTGGGAGGTCATGCCGGCCAAGCCGAACCTCTCCGACCGGACGCTGAAGCGCCTTCGCCAGAAGCTGATCGACGAGCGCAACCAGCAGCTCCGCCAGGCCGAGGACCTCCAGGCCGAGGCCGAGGAGCTGGCCCAGGAGCGCGACCCCGGCGACACGCAGTTCGACGAGGAGTCGGGCGAGGGCGACACGGTGAACGTCGAGCGCGAACGTGACCTGTTGTTGTCGGCGTCGGCCCGCCAGATCGTCGACGCGATCGACCGTGCCCTGAAGCGGATGGACGCCGGCACCTACGGCGTGTGCGTCCCCGCCGGGCGCCGGCTGTCGGTGGAGCGCCTCGAGGCGATCCCCTACGCCGAGGAGTGTGTCGACTGCAAGGCTCGTGCCGAACGACGCCGCTAGCGGACACGCTCACTCCGAGCCTGGCTCCGCCCCGTCGACACGCCGGCCGCTCCTGATCGTCGGGCTCGTCGTCTTCGTCGTCCTGCTCGACCAGATCACGAAGGCGTTGGTCGTCGAGCATCTCGCCGACGAGCCGCTCTCGATCATCGGCGACTCGGTCGAGCTCCGTTTGAGCCGGAACCCCGGCGGCGCGTTCAGCATCCTCACCGGGTTCACGCCCTTGCTCGCCGTGCTCGCGGCCATCGTCGCGGTCGTGCTCGTTCGCGTCGCACAGCGGGCGAAGGACCCGGTCATGGTCGTCGCGTTGTCCCTCGTCCTCGGGGGCGCGCTCGGGAACCTGGCCGATCGGGTGTTCCGCGCGCCCGGCTTCCTGCGGGGCGAGGTCGTGGACTTCGTGCGCGTCGGCGGCTTCCCCAGCTTCAACGTGGCCGATTCGGCGATCACGATCGGCGCCGTGCTGCTCCTGGTCTGGGGTTGGCGCGACCGCGACGAACACCGCGATCCGCGATGAGCCGCGTCGTGTGACCGAGCTCGCCGTGCCCGGCACGCTGGCGGGCGAGCGGCTGGACCGGGCCCTCGCACTGCTCACCGGCTGGAGCCGGGCCGAGGTCGCCCGCCTCATCGAGGACGACGCCGTCCTGGTGGGCGGGCAACCCGTCGCCAAGAGTCACCGCCTCGAGGAGGGGTCGGTCGTGGAGCTGCTGTCCGAGCCCCCGCCCGACCGCCCGCCCGGTCCCGAGCCGGTGCCCGTCGACATCCGGTTCGCCGACGACGACCTGATCGTGGTGAGCAAGCCGGCAGGGCTCGTCGTCCATCCCGGCGCCGGCCATCCCGGCGGCACCCTCGTCAACGGGTTGCTCGAGCGGTTCCCCGAGATCGCCGGCGT
>DATFVT010000236.1:0-5215 GCA_035260105.1 Acidimicrobiia bacterium | reverse complement strand
GCGATGCTCGGCCACTGCGCGGCGGGAACCGCCTACATCCCGGCGTTGGCGGACTTCGTTCCGATGGTGAAGGGCACGTCGTCGATGGCGCTCGGCGGGCGCCACCTGGTCAAAGCGGCGGTCGGCGAGGACGTCAGCGAGGAGGAGATGGGCGGTTCCGCCGTCCACACCAAGATCTCGGGCGTCGCCGACCTCGAGGTGGCCGACGACAAGGAGTGCCTCGAGGTCGTCCGCCGGTACCTCTCGTTCTTCCCGTCGCACAACCAGGAGCCGCCGCCCGTGCTCGACGGCACCGATCCCGTCGACCGGCGGGTCGAGGAGCTCTACGAGATCGTTCCGACCGCGCCCCGGCGGGCGTACGACATGCGCAGGGTCGTCACCGCCGTCGTCGACGAGGGCGACGTCCTCTGGATCAAGCCCGAGTGGGCCAAGAACGTCGTGACCGGGCTGGCGCGCGTGGGCGGCCATCCCGTCGGGATCGTCGGGAGCCAGCCGATGGTGCTCGGTGGGGCGCTCGACGTGAACTCGGCCGACAAGGTGGCGCGCTTCGTGTGGATGTGCGACGCGTTCGGGATCCCGCTGGTGTTCCTGCACGACGTACCCGGTTTCATCGTCGGCTCCGCCGTCGAGAAGCAGGGGATCATCCGCCACGGCGCCAAGATGCTGTTCGCGGTGTCGGAGGCGACGGTGCCGAAGATCAGCGTGGTGATGCGCAAGAGCTACGGCGCCGGGTACTTCGTCATGAACGGCACCGCCTACGAGGCCGACTTCATCGTCGCGTGGCCCACGGCCGAGATCGCCGTGATGGGGCCGGACGGCGCCGTCAACATCATCCACCGCAAGACGATCGAGGCCGTCCCCGAGGAGGAGCGGACCCAGAAGCGGCTCGAGCTCGCCGAGGAGATCCGGCAGAACATCGACCCGTACATCGCGGCCGGCCACGCCCAATTGGACGACGTGATCGACCCCGCCGACACTCGCCGCGCGATCTGGCGCGGCCTGCAGGTGTCACGCTCGAAGCGCGTCGACCGCCCCTGGCGCAAGCACGGCGTCCTGCCGGTCTGATCGCGTAGAGTCCGCCGCCTATGGCGGAGATCCGGGCCGAGATCACGGCGAACGTGTGGCAAGTGGTGGCGGAGGAGGGGCAGATGGTCGCCGAGGGGGACGAGATCGTCATCCTCGAGTCGATGAAGATGGAGATCCCCGTCGTCACCGAGATCCCAGGCGTCGTGCGTGAGCTCCACGTCGAGCCGGAGCAGGTCGTGCAAGAGGGCGATCTGATCGCCATCATCGACGAGAGCTAGCGGCATGATCCGCTGGGAGGTCCGCGATCGCGTCGGCGTCGCGACGATCGACCGGCCGGAGCGCAGGAACGCGCTCAACGCCGAGCTGTGCACCCAGCTCCTCGCGCACCTCGAGTCGGCGCCCGACCTGCGCGCGGTCGTGATCACCGGCGCCGGGGACAAGGCGTTCTGCGCCGGGGCCGACCTCGCCGTGCGCGCCGCCGACACGGCCGACTCGGGCGCAGGAGACACCTTTCGGCCCGCGTTCGACCGCCTGCTCGACGCGATCGTGGACTACCCGGCGCCGGTGCTGGCGGCGGTCAACGGGCCGGCGATCGGCGCCGGGATGCAGCTGGCGGTGGCGTGTGACCTGCGCGTCGCCGCGTTCGGCGCGACGTTCTCGATCCCGGCGGCGCGTCTCGGGGTGTTCCTGAGCCCACCGAACGTGCAGCGCCTCGCCGCGCTCGTCGGCCAGGGTCCGGCGCGCGATCTGCTGCTCGCCGCCCGCACCCTCGACGTCGACGAGGCGGCGGCCGTCGGGCTCGTCCAACGCCGCGTGCCCGACGCGTTGGACGGCGCGCTGGAGCTCGCCGAGGAGATCGCCGAGCTCGCACCGCTCACCGTGCAGGGGCACAAGCGGGCGCTGAACGTCGTGGCGGGTGCGGTCGACGCGTCGGCGCTCGACGAGATGCGGGAGCTCGAAGACCGCGCCTTCGCGAGCGACGACCTGCAGGAGGGCCTGGCTGCGTTCGCCGAGAAGCGCCCGCCGCGGTTCGAGGGCCGGTAGCACCGCTCGCCGCCGGCTCGGAGGTTTTCGACTAACCGTCGCTGGTTATGCTCCCGGCGATGCCGCCGGACCCCCTCGACCGGTCGATGAGCGCCTTGGGCTCGCTCGACGAGCCGACCCGGCGGCGGCTCTACGTCTTCGTGCGGGCGGCGGGTCACCCGGTGACCCGGGACGAGGCGGCGGGGCACGCCGGAATCAGCCGGAAGCTCGCCGCCTTCCACCTCGACCGCCTCGTCGACGCGGGCCTCCTCGTCGCCGGGCCTCGCGTCGTCGCCGCACGGCGGCGACCCGGGCGGGCGCGTAAGACCTACGTGCCGTCCGGCCTCGCGCTCGACGTGTCGATCCCGCCCCGGCACTACGACCTGGCGGGGCAGCTGCTCGCAGCCGCGATCGAGTCGTGCGAGACCGACGAGGAGCCGGCAGCTGCGGCTCTGCGCGTCGCGTTCGACCGCGGCCGACGGATCGGCGATGCCGCGCGCCCCAAGGCGCCGTCGACGCGCAGCCTCCGGACCCGCGAGCTCGCGATGCTCGCCGACCAGGGCTACGAGCCCGTGCGGGAAGGGGATCGCATCGTGCTCAGGAGCTGTCCCTTCGAGGCAGTCGCGCGCACCGCGCCCGCGCTCGTCTGCGGCATGAACCGGGCGTTGCTGGAAGGGGCGCTGCGCGGCGTCGGCGACGCAGACACGCAAGCCGTTCTCGAGCCCGTTCCCGGTCGTTGCTGCGTCGAGCTCCGCCCGAGGTCATGAGTCTGCCGGCGGAGACACTCCCCGTCTCGTTTCCCGTCACGACGTTCGAAAACGACGCCGCCTACGACGAATTGGTCATCGTGAGCGACGTCGCCTTTGTAGCGCGGTGCGATTGTCACGGTCTCGCGTACGCGGGTCTCGCGACCGTCGGGTATCTCCCGGGTGATCGCATCGTCGGCCTGTCGAAGCTCGTGCGACTCGTCGAGCACTACGCGACCGGGAGCGCGGAGCCGGTGAGGCTCGCGAATGTCGTCGCCGACGGGCTCGAGCGGACGCTTCGCAGCCCCGGCCTCGGTGTCGTCGTGGACGCCGGCCCGACGTGCGGTCACGCCGGGCTCGACAGTGCTCACCAGATCACGACGGCAACGCGTGGCAGGCTGCGTGAGCACTCGAACGCACGAAGCGAGTTCCTGGTGCGAGCCCGTCCGAGGAGGAGGAACACATGAACCGCAAGTTCTCGATCCGCCCGGGGGTGACCCTCAAGGGGAGGCAGTTCAAGGGCCTGCGGGGATGGGCGGGGAAGCCCTTCCACCCTGCGCTCACCGACGTCCCGGTGGGTGCCTACGTGCTCGTCGCCGTGTTCGACGTGATCTCCCGGATCGCGGGCAACGACTCGTCGGTCGGGCGCGACTTCTTCATCTCGGGCACCCACGTGATCATCGCCGGCGCCATCGTGTCCCTCGCTGCCGCCCTCACCGGCTTCTGGGATTGGTGGAAGTCGACGTCCCCCGGGAACCAGGCCCGCCGCACCGCCAACTGGCACATGGCGGTCATGCTGACCGTCACAGGCATCGTCGTCCTCGACATCATCATCCGGTTGGTGCAGTGGAGCGACAACGAGGCGACGTCGACGATCGTCATGATCCTGTCGATCATCATCGGCGGGCTCACCGCGTTCGGCGCGACGTACGGTGGATCGCTCACCTACGACTACGGCTTCAACGTGGAGACGTCGGGCGACCACCCGGTCTGGCACGAGTCCGAGGTCGACGTCTTCCCCGGTCAGCACTGACCGGTGGCCCCTCAGTAGTTGTTGGGCAGGACGCGCTCCAGATACGTGTAGAAGACGAACAGCGCGACGAGGAACGGGATCACGCCGGCGAGCCACGTGGTCCAACGCGGGTAACGGTGGAAGAGGAACCACCACAGCCCGCCGATCACCGCCGCGATGAGGCCTGTGAGGTATACCGGCACGCTCGACTCCGTGCCGCCGGAGAGGCCGGCGATGACGCGGGCCTGGCCGGTGCCCGGTAACGGCGTCTGCGGCTGCGACAACTGCGCCTTCACGACCAGGCGCTGGCTCGCCGAGTACTTCGGCTCGCACGTCGTGAGCGTCAGCGTGGCCGCCTCCTTGCCGGTCGCGGGGTCGACGCCGGCGTCGAGCACCTCGGTCTGAGTGGGCTTCACCGCGAACGGGTCGTCCGTGAGCACGTACTCCCAGGTGCCGGTCAGCGTGCGCACCGTGATCCTGTCGCCACGCGAGAGCTGGTCGAGGTTGCCGAACGGCGCGCCGTAGGTGGTGCGGTGCCCGGCGATCGCGGCGTTCCCGGTCTGCCCCGGCATCGGCGAGCCCGCGTAGTGGCCCGGGCCCTTGCGCAGGTCGGGCACCGTCGTGCCCTCCACGACGATCTTGTCGACGCCGATCTTGTCGATCTTGATCTCACCGACTGGGTCGCCGTCGGCGGGCACCGGTGGCAGCTCGACGCCAGGCGTCGTCGTCGGAGAGCTCGTGCTCGTCGAGGCGCCGGGGGACGTCGTGCTCGTCGTGCGACCGCGCTCTGCGAGCTCGCGCTTGAACTGGCTCTCGAGGTCGGACTGCGCCCGCGCCTCGTAGATGCCGGTGCCCCACAGCTGGTAGGCGACGAAGAGGAGGATCAGCACGCCGACCGTGACGAGGACCCGGCCGACCCCCCCGATCGCGGTGCGCACGGGCCGAGAGGCTAGCTGCGGGGTTCCGGGCGACGGCCGCCATGCCTCGCCCGTGTCGAGATATGGTCGCATTCCGCTTCCGAGGGTGGACCTGGATGGACGAGGCTCGGGGAGAGTCGAGCGGGTCGAGCGGCGTCCGGAGGCGCGACGCCTTGCGATACGGCCTTGGAGCGGCGGCGCTCGTCTGGACGACGCCGGTGATCCACCGGGTGCAACTTGGACCGGGGCAAGGCTCACCGCCGCCCGGATCGACGACGACAACCACGTCCCGGGCGACGCACGAGTTCGCTGGCGATTTCACATCGCCTCGCTCCTTGCCCGCGCCTGATGGTTGTCCCGTCGGGCAGGAAATAGGGAACGGCGTTGGTGACGGCGGCGGATTCGGGTTCACGGCCGACCTTGGCCCGCTCGGAACCTCCACCGTGTCCATCACCTACTGCGGCCTTCAGGAAGCGCTCACGACCAACGTT
>DATFVT010000235.1:0-3518 GCA_035260105.1 Acidimicrobiia bacterium | reverse complement strand
TGGCGCTTCGCGGTCGTGCCCAACCCGATCGACCCGCCCATCACCGTGAAGTCCTCGGCGCCGACGACGACGGGCCTGCCGTCGACCAGACCGTGCCCGGCGACCAGGCCGTCGGCCGGGACGGGCGGGACCACGCCCCGGTGCACCGATCCGACGAGCGTTCCCAGCTCGACGAACGTGCCGGGGTCGAGGAGCCGCTCGACGCGCGCCCGGGCGTCGAGTCGGCCGTCCCGGCGGTGCTCGTCGAGGCGGTCGCTGCCGCCCATGGCCCGGGCTGCATCACGCCGCGCCTCGAGATCCTTGAGCAGGTCGTCCCAGTCGGTCATCGGCCCAAGGTGGCCGCCACCGCGTCGGCGTGGTCGTCGAGCGAGCCGAGCACGGTGTCGAGCACCCACGCCCGCTTCAGGTACAGGTGGACGTCGACCTCCCAGGTGAAGCCCATCCCGCCGTGCACCTGGGTCGCGGCCTTGCCGTTCGTGATGGCGGCCTCGCCCGCGAGCATCTTCGCCCCGGCGACGGCCCGGGCGGCCTCGCCCACATCGGGGTCGTCGAGCGTGCACGCGGCCGCGTGCACCGATGCGCGCGCCACCTCGGCCCGGACGCGCATGTCGGCGAGGATGTGCTTGACGGCCTGGAACGACCCGATCGGCCGGTCGAACTGCCGGCGCTCCTTCGCATACGCGATGGAGAGCTCGGTGCACGCCTGCGCGATCCCGACGAGGAACGCGGCCGTCACCACCGCGCCCTCCCGCCGCCAGTGGGCAACGAGGTCGGCGTCGCCGACCGGCTCTCCCGCCGGCAGGTGCTCGACGCGGTGGACAGGAGTGAGCGGGTCGAGCGGGCGCGCGACCGGGAGCGCGCCGGCGACCGTGCCCGCCGGCACCGCCCGCACGGCCGCTTCGTCGACGACCAGCAGCGTGTCGAGCACGTCGAGGTGCTCGACCATCCACGGCGGCTCGCGGCCCGCGATCTCGAGGCCGCCGGCGACGCCGTCGACCAGGCCGTGCGCGATGTACAGCCAGACGAGCGGCCCGGGGACGACGGCCCGACCCAGCTCCTCGAACACGACTGCTGCGTCGGCGACGCCGAAGCCGTCGGCGCGCAACGAGAAGACGCCGGCGTCCGCGAGCTCGGCGTGCGCGGCGCGGTCGAACCCCTCGCGCACGCGCTTGATCGGGAACCGGCCCTCGCAGAGGCTGCGGATGCCGTCGCGCAACGCGACCTGATCGGCACTCAGTTCGAAGTCCACGGCTGCTCCCTGGGCAGGCCGAGCAGGCGCTCCGAGATGATGTTGCGCTGGATCTGGGAGGTCCCCGCCGCGATCGTGAGCGCGAGTGTGCGGAGGCGCTCGACTACGAACTCGTTGTCGATGTCGAGCGCGCTCCGGTCGAGCACGCGAACCGACAGGTCGCCGAGCTTCTGACGGCTCTCCGAATACGCGAGCTTCACCATGAGGGCGCCGTCACCGGGCGAGCCGTCCCGCGCCGCGCGCGAGACGTTGCGCTTCGTGAGCGCCCAGACGGCATCGAGCTCCGCCACGACGTGACCGAGCTCGTGCCGGTGCGCCGGGTCGCGCGCGAGGGAGGCGAGGTCCTCCGCCATGCGACGGGCTTCGACGAGCTCGCTCACGAACGCCGTCCCCCGCTCGAACGCGAACGTGACCTGCGTGATGCGCCAGCCGTCGTTCTCGGCTCCCACGCGGTTGGCGACAGGCACGCGCACGTCGTCGAGGAACACCTCGCAGAACTCCGACGACCCGAGGACGGTGTCGATCGGGCGCACGTCGATGCCGGGCGTGTCCATCGGCAGAATCAGCCAGCTGATGCCGCGGTGCTTGGGCGCGTCGGGATCGGTGCGCACGAGCAACTCGCCGTAATCGGCGATGTGCGCGAACGAGCACCAGATCTTCTGCCCGTTGACGACGTAGTCGTCGCCGTCGCGCACAGCGGTCGTCCGCAGGGCGGCCAGATCGGAGCCGGCACCGGGCTCGGAGAACCCCTGGCACCACACCTCGTCGCCGCGCAGGACGGGCGGCAGGTACCGCGCCTTCTGCCCGTCGCTCCCCTCGGTCATGATCGTCGGCCCCGCGTGCAGCGACCCGACGAAGTTCACGCCGACGTACGGCGCCCGCGCCCGGGTCGTCTCCTCGAGGAAGACGAGCTGCTCCGACGGCGACGCGTCCCGACCGCCGTACTCCTTCGGCCAGCTGAGCCCCGCGTACCCGGCGTCGAAGAGCCGGCGCTGCCAGTCGGTGTCGTACCGGCGCCGGCCCGCCCAGTCGTCCCAGCTCGGCCGGGTCGACAGCTCGGGCAGCGTCCGCTCGAGCCACTTGCGCAGCTCGGCGCGGAACGCCTCGTCCGACTCCGAGTAGCGCAGGTCCACGGCCGGGAGTGTACGGGGTGGATCTGACGGGGCGTCAGGCGAGCAGCCCGGCGCGCAGCGCCGTCACCGCCTCGGGATCGAGCCCGTGGCGCTCGAGGTAGCCCTCGACGGAACCGTGCTCGGCGCGCAGCTGCGCGAGGACGCTCAGCATCGTGGCCGCCTCGGCGAGGAGCAGCTCGTGCTCGGTCACCTCGGGATCGACACCGCGCGCGGCGGCGCGCGCCCGATTGCGCTCCAGGACCAGCGGGAGGTTGTCTGCGGTGAGCGCGTAGTCGGAGGCGATCTCCTCGTCGGCGACGCCGAGCGCGCCGAGGACGAGCGCGGCGACGAGGCCGGTGCGGTCCTTGCCGCCGGCACAGAAGAAGACGACGGGATGACCGTCGGCGCGGGCGATCAGCTCGACGACGGCTGTGAACCGGTCGCCGAAGCGCTCGAGCATCAGCGGGTAGATCTCGTCGAGCCGCCGTGGCACCGCGGGCGCGTCGTCGGGACGGCGGGTCTCGTCGACGATCGGACGGTGGTGCACGGCGACGCCGGCGTCCACGAGCGGCCGGTGCGGGTGGTCGTCGACCTCGTGCCCGGCGCGCAGGTCGATCGCCGAGCGCAGGGCGAGGATGTCGACGATGTACCGCACGTCGGCGTCGCTCACCGCAGCGAGCGAGTCGCTGCGGAACAGACGGCCGGCGCGCACCGCCCGCCCGCCGGCGGCGTTGAAGCCCCCCAGGTCCCGGAAGTTGGCGGGACCCTCGAGCGCGACGTGGCGGGTCGCGGTCAGAGGTCCAGCTCGAGCATGCGGATCGCGTTGCCGCGCACGAGCTTGTACACGACGTCGTCGGGGAGCCCGGCCATCAGCTCCTGGGCGACCTTCTTCGTGTGCGGCCACGTCGAATCCGTGTGCGGGTAGTCCGTCTCGAAGGTCGTGTTGTCGACCCCGATCGTGTCGAGTGACTCGATCCCGTGACGGTCGCGGAAGAAGCAGCCGAACACCTGCCGGTGGTAGTAGGTCGACGGCGGGTCGGGCACGATGTCGCGCACGCCACCCCAGGCGCGATGCTCGAGCCACACGTCGTCGGCCCGTTCGAGGATGTACGGGATCCAGCCGATCTGTCCCTCGCTGTACGCGAGCTTGAGGGTGG
>DATFVT010000234.1:0-2881 GCA_035260105.1 Acidimicrobiia bacterium | reverse complement strand
GTCCTCGAGCTCGCCCGCGTGCTGGGCCTCCACGATGAGCGGGAACGTGATCGGGTGGGGCGAGATGGGGGCGACCTCGACGTCGAGCGACGGCAGGTCGCGCGGGACGGACGGCGGCTCGCCCGCGCCGATCGAGACGAGCGTGAGCGGGAGCTCGCTCCGGCCGTCGATGCCGACGAGGCGGGCCACGTCGTCGTCGACGAAGCCGGTCCAGATGCGCACGCCGAGCCCGTCGGCCTCGCTGACGGCCAGCAGGTTCGCGAGCATCGTCCCCGCGTCCCAGTACAGGTGGCGGAAGCCGCGCTCGCCGTACTTCCACGCCGTCCGCCACGGGATCCCGGTGAACACGAACGTGCACCGCGCATGTTCGACGAAGCGTCCCGAACGCAGCGTCGTGAGGCCGAACTCGAGCGGGGCGAAGTGGTGCACACCGTCCGCGACCCCGTCGACGCCGGCGGTGGCGACGTAGACCTCGACCGGGTGCAGGTTCCCGGCCGACATCGCCGTCCTGAAGTACGTGCGCTCTTCGAACGCCCGCGACGAGCTCTCGCGTGTCACCCCGGCGGTGAAGAACAGCAGGCGGGCCAACGTGTGCGCGTTCATCGCCGGTTGTCTGGTCGACTCGCCGACGTCCGTCGGCAGCGGCGTCCTGTCGAGACCGACGTACCGCTTGAAGGGCGCGGGGCGGTTCGTCGGGTCGAGGGGCTGGAAGTCGACGAGGAGCGAGCGGTCGGTCGGGGAGCCGTGGCGCGTCAGCTCGTGCAGCGCGGCGGCGGGATCGGTTGCGGTCACCGATCCCCTCTCCGGACCGTGCGCGGCAGCTCCGCGAAGGGGACGTCGACGTCGGCGCGGGGCTCGGCCGGGAGACCGAGGACGCGCTCGCCGACGATGTTGCGCTGGATCTCGTCGGTCCCCCCTCGGATCGAGATCGACGGGCTCGTCAGGAACAGCGTCCGCCAATCGTCGTAACCGTCGAGGGCGGCGATGCCGTCCGGACCGAGGACGTCGAGCGCGAGCGACGCGGCGGCCTTGAGCCCGGCGCTGCCCCGCAACTTCGAGCCCGATCCCTCGGGCCCGGGCGCGCGGCCGGCGCGTGCGGTGTCACGAGCTCGGCGCGCCGTCAGCCGCGCCACCTCGAGCTCGATGATCGTCGCCGCCAGCCGCTGGCGCACGAGCGGGTCGGCGCCCGCTTCCCGCCGCCGGACGAGGTCGACGAGGCGATCCTTCAGGTCGGCGCCCCAGCCACCGCCACCGACCGCACCGGCGCCCCGCTCGTGGGCGAGCGCGGTGCGGGCGACGCTCCATCCGCTCCCGGCCGCGTCGATGCGGTCGGCGTCGGCGATAGGGGCACGGTCGAAGTGCACTTCGCTGAAATGAGTGTCGCCGTTCATCTGGCGGAGCGGGCTGACCGTGACGCCGGGCGCGTGCATGTCGAGCGCGAACGCGGTGATGCCCGCGTGCTTCGGTACCCCGGGATCCGACCGGGCGAGCAGCAGCCCGCGCTGCGAGTAGTGCGCACGACTGCTCCACACCTTGGAGCCGGTGACGCGCCACTGGTCACCGTCTCGCTCGGCGCGGGTCGCGAGTGAAGCGAGGTCCGAGCCCGCATCGGGCTCCGAGAAGAGCTGGCACCAGATCTCGTCGCCGGTCCGGATCGCCGGCAGCCACCGCGCGCACTGCTCGGGGGTTGCGTGGGCGACGAGCGTCGGTCCCGCGATCGCCAGACCGATGACGTACGGGTACAGGTCGGGGACATCGAAGCGCGCCAGCTCCTGTGCGATCACTGCGGCCTGTGCCGGCGTCGCACCCAGCCCGCCGTACTCCTCGGGCCACGTCGGCACTGCCCACCCGCCGTCGGCCAGCGCGCGGAGGTACGAGCGCCCGGCCTCGAGGTCGTCGCTCCCCGCGCCGAGCACCGTCAAGCCGTCCGTGGCGCGGCGAGCCGTCAGGCGCGCCGTGAGGGCGGCGCGCACCTCCCGCCGGAGCTCGTCGTGATCGCTCACGGCACGCCGAGCTCGTCGTGCAAGCGGCGCACGAGCGCGTCGAGCTCCGGCGACGTGCGGACCTGGTATGCCGGCGGGTCGGGCGCGAGCGCGCGCAGGCGCGCGGGGAGCGCGGCCACCGATGCGCGGCAGCGGTCGCGCAGCACGTCCAAAGGCTCGGCCGGCTCGAGGCGCCGGCCGTCGAGCATCACCGTGCGGAGCACCGGACGGCCGGCGCCGACCGATTCGTCCTCGAGCGCGAGGACGTCGGAATGCAGCTCCCCGCCCGCGCCGATCGTCCGGAACACCTGCTTGCGACCCGGCAGCGTGACCTTGTCGGTCGACAGCTTCACCTTCGGTCCGGTCGCGTCCTCGACGAGCTTGTAGACGACGGAGATGTGGGGCGCGTCGCCGCTCGTCCCGAGCTGCGTGCCGACGCCGAAGGCGTCGATCGGCGCGTCGGCCGAGGTCAGCTCGGCGATGCGGTACTCGTCGAGGTCGCCGGACGCGAAGATCTGCACGTCCGCCAGCCCGCCTTCGTCGAGGATGGCGCGTACCGACCGCGACAGGTGGTCGATGTCACCGGAGTCGAGCCGGACCGCCCGCGGCCACAGCTCGGGCTCGAGCTTGGCGGCGACCTCGACGGCGGTGCGGGCGCCCTGCTCCGTGTCGTACGTGTCGATCAGGAAGATGGCCCGGCCCGGGAAGTCGCGGGCGTAGGTGAGGAACGCCTCTGCCTCGTGGTCGAAGCGCATCACGTACGAGTGCGCCATCGTGCCGCTCAGCTCGAGGCCGTACCTCTGACCGGCGAGCACGAGTGACGTCGCCGCCGCTCCGCCCACGTACGCAGCGCGCGCCGTCTTCATCGCAGCGTCGGTGCCGTGGTCGCGCCGCGGAGA
>DATFVT010000233.1:0-4130 GCA_035260105.1 Acidimicrobiia bacterium | reverse complement strand
GGAGCGGAAGTCGAGCAGGCCGCGTATGTGACGGAGGTCGGCGTCGAGGTCGTCGAAGTGCGGGAGATACCAGCCGACCACGCGCAGCCCGGCGTCGTGGGCGCGCTCGAGGAACTGGCCGAGGAGCTTCGGGGTGACCGTGGCCCCCGGTGTGCGGCTGTCATCCTGCGCCGACTGGAGGTAGAGCGTCTTCACGCCGTGATCCTTCATCTTGTCGACGTCCGACGGCGTGACCGGCGGCTTCCGGTGCGCTTTCTGCAGCGCAGGCACGTACTCGTACACGTCGACCCAGGTCCCCAGGCCCCGGTAGGCCGTGAGGTCGTCACGATCGGCGGCGAACGCTGCGCCGCCCCGGAGGGAGAAGACGAGCGTGATCGCGATCACCAGCGGGGGAAGCCGGCGCATGGCCACAAGGTACGCGGTGGTCTCCTCGCCGGGACGGCGGCTACGCGTGCTCGGCCGCTCCCGCCACTTCGAGCCGCGTGTTCGCGCGCAAGAGCGCGGCCTGGGCGTCCTCGTCGTCCGGGTCGGCGCTCAGTCGTTCCTCGGCGCGCTGTTTCGCGCGACGGGCCCGGTCGACGTCGATGGTCTCGGCGAGCTCGGCGACGTCGGAGAGGACGATCACGTGATCGCTCGAGACCTCGACGAAGCCGCCGTGGACGGCGACGGCCTGCTCGCCCTCCTGCGGCAGGAGGCTCCGAACGACGCCGATGCCGAGGGCGCCGAGGAACGGCGTGTGGCCGGGGAGAAAGGCGATCTCGCCCTCGGAGGTCCGGCACACGACCATGTCGGCATCGCCGGTGTACAGCACGCGCTCGGGCGACACGACGTCGACGGTCAGCGGCACGGGCTCAGCTCTCTTCGAGCGTCTTCGCCTTGGCGAGCACGCTCTCGACGCCGCCCACGTTGAAGAAGGCCTGCTCGGGGACCTCGTCGAGCTCACCGTCGACGAGCGCCTCGAAGCTCTGCACGGTCTCCTCGATCGGGACGTAGACGCCCTTGACGCCGGTGAACTTCTCGCCGACGAAGAACGGCTGCGACAGGAACCGCTGGATCTTGCGGGCGCGCGCCACGATCACCTTGTCCTCCTCCGACAGCTCGTCGATGCCGAGGATGGCGATGATGTCCTGGAGCTCGTTGAAGCGCTGGAGCACCTCCTGGACGCGGCGGGCGCAGGCGTAGTGGCGATCTCCGATGATCTCGGGTGCGAGGATCGTCGACGACGACGACAACGGGTCGACCGCCGGGTAGATGCCGAGCGCGGCGATCTGGCGGCTCAGCTCCGTCGTTGCGTCGAGGTGAGCGAACGTCGTGAACGGGGCCGGGTCCGTGTAGTCGTCGGCTGGGACGTACACCGCCTGCAGCGACGTGATCGAGTGGCCCTTCGTCGACGTGATGCGCTCCTGGAGCTCGCCCATCTCGTCGGCGAGCGTCGGCTGGTACCCGACGGCGGAGGGCATGCGCCCGAGCAGCGTCGAAACCTCCGACCCGGCCTGCACGAACCGGAAGATGTTGTCGACGAACAGCAGGACGTCCTGGTTCTTCACGTCGCGGAAGTACTCGGCGACCGTCAGGGCGGCGAGGCCGACACGGAGACGAACGCCGGGCGGCTCGTCCATCTGGCCGAAGATCAGGGCCGCCTTGTCGATGACGCCCGACTCCTGCATCTCGAGCCAGAGGTCCGTCCCCTCGCGGGTGCGTTCCCCCACCCCGGCGAAGACCGACACGCCACCGTGCTGCGTCGCGACGCGGTTGATCATCTCGAGGATGATGATCGTCTTGCCGACGCCGGCGCCTCCGAACATGCCGATCTTGCCGCCGCGCACGTACGGCTCGAGCAGGTCGATGACCTTGATGCCCGTCTCGAACATCTCCCTGCTCGGCTCGAGCTCACGGAACGGAGGCGGCTCACGGTGGATGTCCCAGTGGTCGTCGATCCCGGTGAGCTGATCGGAGGCGACGTCGAGCGGCTCGCCGAGCACGTTGAGCACGTGCCCGAGCACCCCGTCGCCGACCGGCATCTGGAGGCCGTGCCCGAGGTTGCGCACCGTGGTGCCGCGGCGCAGGCCGTCGGTCGGCTTCATGCAGATGGCCCGGACGCGGTTCTCGCCGATCTGCTGCGCGACCTCGGCCACGATGGTGATGGCGTCGCCCTCGAGCTCGATCTGCATCTCGATCGCGGTATTGATCTCGGGGATGCCGTCGGGGGGGAACTCGACGTCGACGACCGGGCCGGCGATGGCGACGACCCGCCCGTCCTTGAGCTCGGTCTCGCTGCGCTCGGGGGCCAGGGTCATTGCGATCTGCTCCTCATGTCGTGATCGATGTCGTGATGGTTGTCGTAGTCGGTCGTCACTCGGCGTAGGCCTCGACGCGCAGGTCCTCGCCGAACGGCTCCTCGGCGCCCTGCGGCCCGGCGTGGCGGAGAGCCTCGGCGCCGCCCACGATCTCGGTGATCTCGGTGGTGATCGAGTCCTGCCGGGCCCGGTTCATCACCCGCGTGAGGCTCACGATGAGCTCGTCGGCGTTGTCGGTCGCGGCCTTCATCGCCCGCTGGCGGGCGGCATTCTCCGACGCCGCCGCGTTGAGCAGGGCGGCGAAGATGCGCGCCTCGACGTACCGGGGCAGGAGCCGTTCCAGGATCTCGCCCGGGCCGGGCTCGAACTCGTAGGCGGCGCGCAGCCCACCGGCCTCGGTGCCGTGGTCGTCCTCGTCGCCGACGACCTCGTGCTCGAGTGGCGCCAGCGGGCGGACGACGACCTCCTGCAGCCCCACGGCCACGAAGCGCGTGTAGATGATCTGCACCGTGTCGATGCCACCCTCTAGGAACGGAGGGCTCACCGCGGCGGCGATGTTGCGAGCGTCCTCGTACGACGGCTGCTCACTGAAGCCGGTGAAGAACGCCTCGACGGGATACTGGCGGTAGCGGAAGTAGCTCTCACCCTTGCGGCCGACGACGTACAGGACCGAATCGCGCCCGAGCTCGCGGTGCTCCTCCATCTCGCCCTCGGCGGCACGCAGGACCGACGAGTTGTACGCACCGCAGAGCCCTCGGTCGGCCGTGACCACGATGTGGCCGACACGCCGGATCTCGGGCCGTGGAACAAGCAGCGGGCTGTCGATGGCGCCGCCGGCGTCGGCGAGGTCGCGGACGACCTCGGTGATCTGGTCGCTGTAGGGCACCGCCGCCTCGACCCGGGCCTGCGCCTTCACGATGCGGCTGGCCGCGATGAGCTCCATCGCGCGCGTGATCTTCTTCGTGGACTGGACGCTGCGAATGCGCCGCCGGAGGATGCGCTCCTGACCGCCCGCCATTACTCCGTCGCCAGCGTCTTGTCGGACTCCGGCTCGCCCAGCGCTTCGCCCTGCAACGCCTCGATCGTGGTCTCGCGCCCGGTGGACGGCTGGAACATCGCCTTGAAGTCGTTCATCGCCTCCTTGAGGCGGGCCTCGTCCGGCAGCTGCCCGGTGTCGCGGATCTCGGCGAGCAGGTCGGCGTATCGCGTGCGGAAGACCTCGTGGAGATCGGCTTCGAAGCGGCGGACGTCCTCGACGGGGAGGTCGTCCAGATACCCCTGGGTGCCCACGAAGATGGAGATCACTTGCAGCTCGACCGCCAACGGCGCGTTCAGCGGCTGCTTCAACAGCTCGGTGAGGCGGTGTCCCCGGTCGAGCTGCGCCTGGGAGACGCGGTCGAGATCGGACCCGAACGTGGCGAACGCCTCGAGGTCACGGAACTGGGCGAGGTCGATCTTGAGCGTTCCCGCCACCGACTTCATGGCCTTGATCTGCGCGTCGCCACCGACGCGAGACACCGAGATGCCGACGTCGACGGCGGGCCGCACACCGGCGCGGAACAGGTCCTCGACCAGGTAGATCTGACCGTCGGTGATCGAGATGACGTTGGTGGGGATGTAGGCGGAGATGTCGCCCGCCTTCGTCTCGATGATCGGCAGCGCGGTAAGCGATCCGCCGCCGCGGGCGTCGTTGAGCTTTGCCGCCCGCTCGAGCAGACGGGAGTGCAGGTAGAAGACGTCACCCGGATACGCCTCACGACCGGGGGGACGGCGGAGGAGCAATGACAGCTGCCGGTACGACTCGGCCTGCTTGGACAGGTCGTCGTAGACGAC
>DATFVT010000232.1:0-4147 GCA_035260105.1 Acidimicrobiia bacterium | reverse complement strand
GTGGTGACGGTCTCGCCGACCCGCGCCTGCCCGACGTTCTTGATCCCGGCGATGAGGTAGCCGACCTCGCCCGGGCCGAGGCTCGCCACCGGCGTCGGGTCGGGCAGGCGGACGCCGATCTCCTCGGCGTCCCGGACGGCGTCGGCCTGGAGGTACTTCAGGCGGGCGCCCGAGACGAGCGTCCCGTTGAAGATGCGCACCGCGCTGACAACCCCGCGGTAGGCGTCGTAGTACGAGTCGAAGATCAGCGACTGCAGCGGCGCGTCCGGGTCGCCGGACGGCGGGGGAACCTGCTCGACGATCGCGTCGAGCAGCTCGGGCACACCCTCCCCCGTCTTGGCCGAGATGCGGAGGACGTCCTCGGCGGGGATGCCGATGACGCGCTCGATCTCGCCCGCGACGCGGTCGGGGTCGGCGACGGGCAGGTCGATCTTGTTGACGGCGGCCACCACGGTCAGGTCGTGCTCGATCGCCAGGTAGGCGTTCGCCAGCGTCTGGGCCTCGATGCCCTGGGACGCGTCGACGAGGAGCACGACGCCCTCGCACGCCGCGAGGCTCCGGGACACCTCATAGGAGAAGTCGACGTGGCCGGGCGTGTCGATGAGGTGCAGGAAGTGGTCCTTCCAGTGCAACCGGACGTTCTGCGCCTTGATGGTGATCCCCCGCTCCCGCTCCAGGTCCATCGAGTCGAGGTACTGGGCGCGCATGTCCCGGGGGTCGACGGCGCCGGTCAGCTCGAGGAACCGGTCGGCCAGCGTGGACTTCCCGTGATCGACATGGCTGATGATCGCGAGGGCGCGCTGGGATTCCAGGGGGATCATCGCCACCCATTCTCACGCACCGCGAGATCGGTCCGGGAACGAATCGCTGCTACCCTGACCCGGTCCCCGACCGAACGGCCGATCTCGAGACGCGCATGGCGAATATCAAGAGTCAGATCAAGCGGAACCGCCAGAACGAGCGGCGGCGGATGCGGAACAAGGTCGCGCGCTCGGAGCTGAAGACCCGAATCAAGCGGGCGGCCGAGGGCCTCCGGACCGGTGCCGACGACGCCGACGACCGGGTCCGGGCGGCACAGAAGCGGCTGGGCAAGGCGGCAGGGAAGGGCGTAGTGCACCGGAACCAGGCGGCCCGGCGCACGTCCCGGTTGATGAAGCGGGCGAAGGCCGGCTCCGATTAGCCGCGGGCGCGGCTGCGGCCGCGCCGGATCGGCCCGCCCCGGGCCCGGCCCGAGAGGGCGGCGAGGCGGGCGACGAGCACCTCGAGCACCGCGTCCTCGGGGATCGCGCGCGCGCCCTTGATGTCGAGGTCGGCCGCGAAGAGGTAGTCGAACGCCTGCCGGACGCCGTCACTCTGCAACGCGCGCGCCTGATCCAGCGCCTTCCGCGCCGGGTACTCCTTGACCCGGCCGTCGAGCGCCGCCACCGCGTCACGCGGGCTGCGCACCCGGGGGTCGTCGAGGGTCGCGACACGGCGGTAGTACGAGTGCAACGTGCCGACCACCTGGAGCGGGTGCATCGGGCGAGACTGGCCCGGTCCCGGCGCGGTGAGCATCCGCCGCAGCGTCTCGAGCGCGCCCGCCATGTCGCCCGCCTCGATCGCGCCGGTGAGCTGGTAGTTGGGCACCGGCCCGGCGTCGCCGAGGTACGGCTCCACGTCGGCGACGTCGAGCGTCGCGCCGGGGCCGGCCGCCGATGCCAGCAGCTCGACGAGCTGCGGCACCCGGCCGGCGTCCTCCCCGAGATGCGCCGACACGTGCTTGGCCGCGGCGGGACGCAGCTCGATCCCGGCGTCGGCGAGATGCTGAGTCAGCACGTCGCCGGTCTTCTCGACAGCAGGACCGACCTTGACCGCCTTGGCCGCTTTCAACGCGTCGGCGAGCGCCTTCGGGAGGCGACCGCCTCCGGCGACGACGACGAGGGCGGTCGTCTCCATGGGCTGGTCGAGGTAGACGGTCAGCGGCGCGACGTCACCGGCGGCGAGGTTGCCGGCGTCCTGGAGCACGACGACGCGACGCCCGGTCATGAAGGGCGGGCTCTGCGCCGCGTTCAGCGCTGCCGCCACCGTCTCCTCCCGCGCCTGGGCACCGCTCGGTGCGTCGCTCTCGCCCTCGCCGGGTGCGGCGCGGCCCGGCACCGTGAACTCCTCGACGGCGAGGGTGCGGTCGTCGTCGCCGACGAGCTCCTCGAGGAGCTGCTCGAGAGCCTCGCCCCGCAGCACCGGATCTGTTCCGCTCAAGAGGTAGACGGCGTCGCTCACGACACGCGCGCGTCTCCCCGCGCCCCGACCTGCACGGCTTCGATCATGCGGCACACCCTGACCGATCCGGCGACGTCGTGCACTCGCACGATCCGGCATCCGTGCATGACGCCGTAGGCCACCGCCGCGAGCGACGCGTCACGCCGGTCGTCGATGTCGAGGCCCAGGAGCTCTCCGAGGAACCGCTTGTTCGATGCCGACAACAGGAGCGGGTAGCCGAGCGATGCGAGCGCGTCGCTCTCGCGCAGCAAGACGGCGCTCTGCGCGGGCGTCTTCCCGAGGTCGAGGCCGGCGTCGAGGGCGATCTGGTCGGGCGCGAGGCCGGCGGCCTCGGCCGCGCGTGCCCGGGCGAGCAGGAACGCCTGTACGTCGCCGACCAGGTCGTCGTAGCGGGGCTCCGGATCGGGCACGCGGGGCGCGAGGCGGATATGGGTGGCGACGACCGAAGCTCCGCACGCCGCCGCCGCCGGCAGGTACCCGGGGTCGGCGAAGCCGCTGATGTCGTTGCCGAGCACGGCGCCGGCGGCACACGCCGCTCGCAGCACACCGGCCCGCCACGTGTCCGCCGACACGGGGGCGTCGAACCGTGCCCGCAGCGCCTCGACGGCGGGAACGACCCGCTCGAGCTCTTCGGCCTCGGTGACCTCCGGCCCCGGCCCCGCCTTCACGCCGCCGACGTCGAGCACGTCGGCCCCCTCGCCGACGAGCTGGTCGGCCCGGTGCAGGAGGTCGTCGAACGCGAACGTCTCGCCCTGGTCGAAGAACGAATCCGGCGTCCGGTTCAGGATGCCCATGACCAACGTGCGGTCGGAGACGTCGTGCACGCGGTCACCGAGACGAAACTGCATCGACTCGGAGGTTACGGCGCCGCGCCGACCAGAGCCGCGCCGCGGCGAGGAGCGCGATCCCGGCGGTCGACGCCGTCGCCGCCCGCCCGTCGACGTCGACCGGCAGCCGCGAGAACACGTCCGCGATCAGCAGCATGGCGTGGGCGAGGAGGGCGGTCGGCGCCTGGAGGAACGCGGCCGTCCCGGGCGACCACGACTCGACCGCCCCACCGGCGAGGCCGGTCACGAGCCCGAGCACGGTGAGCGGCCCCGCGATCGGCGCCGCCACGAGGTTGGCTGGCAGCGCGGCCAGCGGCACCGAGCCGAACACGGGAATGAGGACGGGCGCCACGCCGATCTGGGCGGCGAGCGTCACGCCCAGCGGCTCGCGGAGCCAGTGCGGCCCGCGGAGGCGCGTCGTGATCGGTGCGGCGAGGAACGCGATGCCCGCGCTGGCGCCGCACGAGAGGAGGAAGCCGATCGAATGGATGAGGAAGGGATCCGCGAGCACGAGCGCGACGACGGCGAGGGCGAGCACGCGGACGCCGGCGGTGGGACGGCCGAGGTACAGCGCCGTCATCGAGCAGACCGCCATCGCACACGCCCGCAGCACGGACGGCTCCCAGCGGGTCATGGTCCCGAAGAGGACGAGCACGGCCAGCCCGGCGACGAGCTGGGCGCGCAGGCCGAGGCGGCGGACAGCCGGCCGCGTGAGCGCGAGCACGAACGCGACATTGGCGCCCGAGACGGCGAGCAGGTGAGTGAGGCCCGAGGCGCGGAACTGCTCCTCGACGTCGCGGCCGAGCTCCCGGGTGTCGCCGAGGAGGAAGCCGGCCACAAGCGCCCGTTCCGTCGCCGGAAGGCGTCGGCCGCCGGCGAGGACGCGGGCGCGCAGCGCGTTGGCCGCCCGGTCCAGCGGTGAGCGAGCCGGCTCGAACGACGTCAGCTCGACGGCGTCGAGCGCGGCGACGGCGTGCCGCCACCGGAGTCGGCGGTCGTAGCCGGTGAGAGGCTGCAACCAGCCCGACACCTCGATCTCGTCACCCGACTCGAGCAGTCGC
>DATFVT010000231.1:0-3877 GCA_035260105.1 Acidimicrobiia bacterium | reverse complement strand
GGCGTCGACGCGGTCGAGATGCTGCTGGCGGGCGCGACCGCGGTCGGTGTGGGCACCGCGACGTTCCACGATCCACGCGCGCCCGTGCGGGTACTCGAGGATCTCCTCGGCTGGTGCGCCTCGCATCGCGTCTCACGTGTCGGGGAGCTCACCGGCGCGCTCGGGGATCCCCCATGAGCGACATCCGGGAGCGGCTCGCGCTCGCGCTCGACGTCGGCGGTGCCGACGAGGCCGAGGCGCTCGCCCGGCGGCTGGCGCCCTGGTTCGGGATCGCCAAGGTGGGCATGGAGCTCTACGCCGAAGCGGGGCCGGATGTGATCGACCGGCTCCACGGGCTCGGCGTCGCCGTGTTCGCCGATCTCAAGTTCTACGACATCCCGAACACCGTCGAGCGCGCCGCGCGCGTCGTCGGCCGCCGGGGCGTCGAGTTCCTGAACTTCCCGGCCGCCGGGGGCACGGCGATGCTCGCGGCCGGCGTCGAGGGGCTCGCCGAGGGCGCGCGAGCGGGCGGCCACACGCCCCCGAAGGCGCTGGCGGTGACCGTCCTCACGAGCGAGGCCGACGCGTCGGCCTTCGACGCCCGCCTCGACCACGCCGCCGCCGCCGGCTGCGACGGGGTCGTGTGCTCGGCCCACGAGATCGCGACGGTGAAGGAGCGGTCGCCCCGGCTCGGGACGATGGTCCCCGGCATCCGGCTCGCGGGAGGGGGCCGTCACGACCAGGCGCGGGTCGCCACACCGGGGGACGCGATCGAGCGCGGCGCCGACTGGCTCGTCGTCGGCCGGGCCGTGACCGCGGCCGCCGATCGGGAAGCGGCCGCGGAGGCGGTCACGCGCGACGTCGCCGACGCCCTTGCGCGCCGGTCAGGCACGCGCTAACGCGCGGCTTCGCGGCCGGTTGATCGCGCGAGGGCGCTGCATATACTGACGCCGTCGTCGGGCTGTGCGGCGCTGCAGGGAGCGAGCGACCGCGACCGCCCAGCCAATCGAGCCCGACTGCTCGTCCGAGTTGGAGGTCCGTTCGCCGATGCCCCTCCCGCCTTCACTCACTCCGGAGCAGCGCCAGGCTGCGCTCGAGAAGGCCGCCGTGGCTCGGCGCCAGCGAGCCGAGGTGAAGGAGAAGCTCAAGGCGAACACGCTCACGCTGGCGGAGCTCTTCGAGCAGGCCGACCGCGACGAGACCCTCGCCAAGCTGAAGGTCGTGAGCGTGCTCGAGTCCCTTCCGGGCGTGGGCAAGGTCCGGGCGCGCCGGCTGATGCAGGAGCTCGATATCAGCGAGAGCCGGCGCCTGCGCGGGCTCGGGCGCAACCAGCGCGAAGCGCTGCTCAAGCGCTTCGGCTGATCGGCGGCGCGCCCTGGGCGTCCTGCTGGTGGTTGCGGGCCCGTCCGGGGTCGGCAAGGGAACCATCGTCCGGAAGCTCCTGGCTCGCGACCGGCGGCTGTGGCTGTCGGTGTCGGCGACGACCCGCGCACGCAAGGAGGGAGAGGTCGCCGGCCGGGACTACCTCTTCGTCGACCGCTCCGACTTCGGGCGCCGGTGCGACCGGGGCGAGTTCCTCGAGTGGTTCGACGTGTACGGGGACCGCTACGGGACCCCGCGCGCACCCGTGGAGGAGCACCTGGCCGCCGGGGACGACGTCGTGCTCGAGATCGACGTGCAGGGCGCGCTCGCCGTCAAGGAGGCGTTCCCGGATGCCGTGCTCGTCTTCGTGAAGGCGCCGTCGCGGGACGAGCAGCGCCGCCGGCTGCTCGCGCGGGGCCGGGAGGACCCCGCTGTCATGGAGCGGCGTCTCGCCCGGGCCGCCGCCGAGGAGACCGCCGCCGACCGCTTCGACCACGTGGTCGTGAACGACGACGTTGATCGGGCTGTGGCCGAAGTCGCTGCTATCCTGGCTGGTCACCGGGGCGAATCGCCGCCCCCCTGACCCTCCGGAAGGTCCCTCGAAGATGGCAGAACGACGCGCCTCGTTGATGGAGCCCCGCACCGAGAGCCTTTTGGACCGCGTCGACTCCAAGTTCACGCTGGTCACGCTGGCCGCCATGCGGGCGCGGGAGATCAACGACTACTACAACCAGCTTGGCGAGGGCCTCGGCAAGATCGTGCCGCCCCAGGTCACCTCGGTGTCGCGCAAGCCCCTGTCGATCTCGCTCGAGGAGATCGAGGCCGGCAAGATCCTCGCCGTTCCCAAGCCTCCCGAGGAGGAAGCCGAAGCCGAGGCCGACGCCGAGGCCGCCCTCCTCACCGACGCCGGGGAACCCGACCAGGCGTAGCGGCGACGGCGACGCCCATGGCCGCGTCCGAACCTCGAGATCCTCTCGTCGCCCTGCGCGGTCGTCGCATCGTCCTCGGCGTCCCCGGCGGGATCGCCGCCTACAAGGCCGCGGAGGTGTGCCGCCGCCTCGTCGACGCCGGCGCGCACGTCGTGCCCGTGCTGACGGAGGACGCGCAGCGTTTCATCGGCGCGCTGACGTTCTCCGCGCTGGCGTCCGAACCGGCGCGCACGTCGCTGTTCGACGGGCCCGATCCGATCCCGCACACCACGCTGGGACGCAGCGCCGACCTGATCGTCGTCGCGCCCGCCACGGCCAAGCTCGTCGGCAAGTACGCGCGGGGGATCTCGGACGACCTCCTGACGGTGACGCTGCTGGCGACGAACGCACCCGTGCTCCTCGCGCCCGCCATGCACACCGAGATGTGGGAGCACGCCGCTGTCCGCGACAACCTGGCGCGGCTGCGCGATCGCGGCGTGCGCGTCGTCGACCCCGAGGCGGGACGACTCGCCGGCGGTGACGTGGGCACCGGGCGCCTCGCCGAGCCCGAGCGCATCGTCGCCGCCGCGGCGGAGGTGCTCGCCGCTGCCGGCGATCTCGCCGGGCTGCGTGTGCTGGTCACGGCGGGCGGAACGCGCGAGCCGATCGACCCCGTCCGGTACGTCGGGAACCGCTCGTCCGGGAAAATGGGCTACGCGGTGGCCGAGCGCGCCGCCCGGCGCGGCGCAGCGGTCGACCTCGTCACGACCATCGGGCGACCGGTCGGCGTCTCCGGCATCGAGATCGAGCACGTCGAGACCGCCGACGACATGGCGCGCGCGGTGACGTCGCGCTTTTCCGACTGCGACGTGCTGGTGATGGCGGCGGCCGTCGCCGACTTCCGGCCCAAGGCCGCCGCCGACGAGAAGCTGAAGAAGCGGGAGGGCGTCCCCGAGGTCGTGCTGGAGCCGACCACCGACGTGCTCGCCCTCGTCGGGGAGCGCAAGCAGCCCGGTCAGGTCCTGGTCGGCTTCGCGGCCGAGACCGATCACGTCGAGCAGCACGCCGCCGAGAAGATGGCCGGCAAGCGCGTCGACATGATGGTGGCGAACGACGTCTCGGGTCCGGACGCGGGGTTCGAAGTCGACACGAACCGGGCAATCCTGCTGTACTCGTCCGGTTCTCGGGAGGAGACGCCCCTGCTCGACAAGGGCGACTTGGCGGACCTCCTTCTCGATCGAATCTCGGCGGTCCTCGCCGACGATCCTCACAGGAGCGAACACGCCACATGAGCAGGTTCATGTTCACGTCGGAGTCGGTGACCGAGGGTCATCCCGACAAGATGTGCGACCAGATCAGCGACGCCGTCCTCGACGGGATGTTCGAGCAGGATCCGTACAGCCGCGTCGCCTGCGAGAGCATGTGCACCACCGGCATGGCGGTCGTCGCCGGCGAGATCAGCTCCAACGCCCACCTCGACATCCCGCGGCTCGTGCGCGACGTCATCCGCGGTATCGGCTACACGGACGCGAGCTACGGGTTCGACGGCAACTCCTGTGCCGTGATCACGTCGATCGACGAACATTCCTCCGACATCGCCCAGGGCGTCGACAAGGCCTTCGAGCTCC
>DATFVT010000230.1:0-3117 GCA_035260105.1 Acidimicrobiia bacterium | reverse complement strand
CAGCCGCCTCACCTTCGAGCCGGGCGGGCAGGTCGAGCTGAGCTCGCCGCCGCTGCGCGGCATCGGTCCCGCGTGCGCCTCCATCGCCTCGGACGCCGCCGCGCTCAGCGCCGACCTCGCCGGGCGCGGCATCGGCCTCGTCGGGCTCGGGCTCGACCCCGGGCCACCGCGCGCGCGGTGCATCGACGCGCCCCGCTACGCGGCGATGGAGACGTACTTCGACGCGCAGTGCGCGGCCGGGCGCACGATGATGCGCTCGACGGCGGCGGTGCAGGTGAACGTCGACCTCGGCGCGACCCGAGCCGACGCCGAGCGACGCTGGCACCGTGCTCACGACTCCGGCCCGCTGCTCGCTGCCGCGTTCGCCAACTCGCCGCTGGCGGGGGGCGCTCCGAGCGGGTGGCGGTCGCGCCGGCTCTCGGTGTGGACCGACGTGGACGAGTCCCGGACCATTGCCGCCGACGGTAACGGCTCCGACGCCCCGACCGCATGGACGGACTACGCGTTGTCGGCGCGGGTGATGTTCATCCGCCGCAACGAGGACGAGTACGTCCCGATCCTCGAGACGCTGACGCTCGAGGACTGGATCGAGCGCGGACACGAGCTCGGGTACCCGACGCTGGACGACGTCGCTTACCACTTCACGACGCTGTTCCCGCCGGTGCGGCCGCGCGGCTGGCTCGAGATGCGCATGATCGACTCACTGCCCGATCCGTGGTGGCGCGCCGCCGTCGCCGTCGCGACAACGCTCGTGTGCGACGACGACGCCGCCGACGCGGCCGCACCCGCGATCGAAGCGACCCGGAACCGCTGGGTCGACGCCGCCCGCCATGGCCTCGGCCATCCCGAGCTCGGCGAAGCCGCCGCGTCGGCGTTCGACGCCGCGCTGCGCGCCATGGTGCAACTGGGGACGGACGCGACCACCGTGCTCGCCGTCGAGGCGTTCGCCGACCGCTACGTGGCGCAGGGCAGATGCCCGGCCGACGACCGGCTCGACGCGTGGCAGGAGGACGGCACGCTGATCCCCGAGCCCGACCAGTTCGCGGCGGCGACGTGGGCGTGACCGTCGACACCGAGAGCCGCATCGAGGCCGGCCTCGGCGGCGCGCGGGCGCGCACGCTCTCGCTCCTCGCGCCGATCGACGACGCCGACCTCGCCCGCCAGGTCTCTCCGCTGATGTCGCCGCTGATCTGGGACCTCGCTCACGTCGGCCACTACGAGGAGCTGTGGCTCCTCCGCAACGTCACCGGGGCCGCACCGACGAACGAGCTCTTCGACGACGTCTACGACGCGTTCAAGCACCCGCGGCGCGACCGCCCGTCGCTGCCCATTCTCGGCCCGGACGAGGCGCGCGCGTTCGTCGGCGATGTCCGGAGGCGGGTGCTCGACGCGCTGGCGACGGTCGACCTCGACGGTGACGACCCGCTGGTGCGCGACGGCTTCGTCTACGGGATGGTCGTGCAGCACGAGCACCAGCACGACGAGACGATGCTCGCCACCATCCAGCTGATGGAGCACTTCGCGCATCCCGACGCCGACGACTGGCGTCCGTCGAGGGTCGACCGCGACGCCGGCGGGACGGCGGCAGGCATGGTCGACGTGCGCGGGGGCGTCGTCGCCATCGGCACCGACGAGCTGGCTTGGGTGTACGACAACGAGCGCCCTCGTCACGGCATGGACGTGACGCCGTTCCGGATCGACCGCACGCCGGTCACCAACCGCCAGTACGCCGCGTTCGTCGAGGACGGCGGCTACGACGACGAGCGGCTCTGGAGCGGGGACGGCTGGGCGTGGCGGCGGGAGACCGGCGCCGGAGCGCCGGAGTTCTGGCGACGCGAGGGCGACGGAAGCTGGTCGCGCCGGAGGTACGGCCGGCGCGAGGACCTCCCGTCCGACGAGCCCGTCCAGCACGTCTGCTGGCACGAGGCGGACGCGTTCGCCTGCTGGCGCGGCGCGCGCCTTCCCACCGAAACCGAATGGGAGGCAGCGGCGGCGCTCGACGGCACCGCAGACGGGCCGAGGCAGATGCTCGGCGAGGTGTGGGAATGGACGGCCACCGACTTCCACGGGTACCCGGGCTTCGTGTCCTTTCCCTACCGCGAGTACTCGGAGGTGTTCTTCGGCCCCGAGTACAAGGTGCTGCGGGGCGGATCGTGGGCGACCGACGCCGGCGTGCGCCGCCCGACGTTCCGGAACTGGGACTACCCGATCAGGCGGCAGATCTTCGCCGGCTTCCGCTGCGCCGACGACGCGTAGCCGCCATGTGCCGCCACCTCGCCTACGTCGGTCCGTCCGTCACCCTCGAGGACCTGATCCTGAAGCCGGAGCACTCGCTGCTCCGGCAGGCCTCGGCGCCCCGGTACCAGACCCACGGCACCTGCAACGCCGACGGGTTCGGCGCCGGCTGGTACGACGGCGACACTCGCATCGAGCCTGCCCGTTACCGGACGTCACGGCCGCTCTGGGCCGATGCGTCGTTCGCGAGCTTCTCCGCGCTCGTGCGCTCTCCTGCGGTTCTGGCCGCCGTCCGCGCCGCGTCGCCGGGGATGCCCGTCGAGGAGACGAGCACCGCCCCGTTCACCGACGGCCCGTGGCTCTTCTCGCACAACGGGCTCGTGCCCGGCTTCGCCGGCGAGACGGGTCGGAAGCTGCGCCGGGCGGCGAGCGAGACCCGCCTGCAGCAGGTGGCGGGGGGCACCGACTCGGAGCTGCTGTTCGCGCTC
This sequence comes from Acidimicrobiia bacterium, assembly GCA_035260105.1. Lineage (GTDB taxonomy): Bacteria > Actinomycetota > Acidimicrobiia > IMCC26256 > JACDBD01 > JALZAA01. The sequence goes on along the minus strand of DATFVT010000230.1, from coordinate 394 downwards.
GTGCTCGACCGGCTCGACGCCGGCGCGTCGCCCGTCGACGCACTCGTCTCCGTCGTCGCGCTCGTCGAGGAGGTGCAACCGGACCCGCGTCTGAACTTCCTGCTCACGGACGGCGAGCGCGTCGCGGCGACCGCGTGCCGGAACTCACTCTTCTTGCTCGACGATCGCGAGCGCACCGGAGCGGTGGTCATCGCGTCGGAGCCGTACGACGACAACGCGCGCTGGGAGGCCGTTCCGGACGGCTCGGTCGTCGTCTTCGACGACGACAAGCTCGTGATCCGCCCCTTCTGACCCGGAGGTCCCGCCATCTCCTCGACTTCGTCCCCGTCCCGCGTCGACGTCCACCTCGGTCCCGACGACCTCACCGCCGCGCTCCGCGCCGACGCGCGCGCCG
>DATFVT010000229.1:0-6114 GCA_035260105.1 Acidimicrobiia bacterium | reverse complement strand
TGCGCCCGACCTCGGCGAAGTGCTGCCAGGGGATGTAGTTCACGGCTTTCACGAACACCGGTTGGCCGTTCACCTCGAGATGGCGTGCGTGGCCGGCGCCGTCGGCCACGACCCGGGCCGTTCGTAACCCGAAGCGAGCCGACGACTGGTCGAGCGCCTTCCCGTCGGCGGTCGCGAGCGCGGTGTGCAGCTCGTGCACCGCCGGTCCGCCGGGCTCGGCGCCCGCGGGCTGCCACGCTTCCAGCCGCGCGTCCCCGAAGTCGATCACCACGTCGATGCGTCCCGGTCCGGTCGGCAGGTCGACTCCGAGCTGCCCCCGGTCGCCGGCCGCGTCGAGGTCCAGGCGAGCGCGTAGGGGGTGCCCGGTGTGGTTCGTCACGACCACAGCGACGTGGACCGTCTGGCCGTCGAGCGGGGTCACGAAGAGCGCGTCGATCGACGCGTCGCCGGTGCGCTCGAGGGTGACGGGGCCGACGATCCCCGCCGTCGTCATCGACTGCCCCCACTCCGGCGTCCACACCCAGGGGTCGCCGCCGGGGACGAGCGGGCCGACCATGCGGCCGGGGAGACCGCCGGGCCGGCTGTCGTGGTACTTGAGCGTCCCCTTGATCACCCGCTTGCGGTGGTCGAGGAACAGCTCCGACGGGTCGAGCGGCTCGAGCGGGTCCTGCACCGCCACGAGGAGCGTGTTGTTCGCGCCGAGCCGGTCGGTCACGTCGAAGCCGAACGGCGCGAAGGCGCCCTCGTGGTGCCCGAGATGCTCGCCGTTCAACCAGACGTCGGCGAGGTAGTCGACGGCCCCGAATCGGAGGCGGACGCGCGCGGGCGCATCCGGGAGCCCGCCGTGGCGGGGGTCGGCGAACGTGCGTCGGTACCAGACCGGCGCGAACTGGCGCGACAGCTCCTCGTCGAAGCCGTAGTTCTCCGGCACGACGACCTTGCGCCACTCGACCGCGCCCGGCGGGCCCTGCGCGGCGCGTGCGCCGGGAGCCGGGAACGACGGGTCGCCGTCGAGGTCCGCCCACCGCTCCCACCGGCCGGACAGCGAGACCTCGATGCGCCCGCTCCCGGTGGGCGCGTCGCCCGGCGCCTCCGCCGACCAAGCGAGCGGAGCGGCCGACGCGACCGGCTCGAACTCGGAGTGGAGCGTCACCGGCGCGGGAGCCGGACGGGGCCGGTCGGCCGCCGACAGGTGCAGCGTCACGATCCGACCGGTGTCGCCAGCCGGCCGGCGCCGTCGACCGCCCGGACCTCGAACGCCTCGGCGTCGAGGCCGGTCTCGGCCCGGTAGCGGGCAACCGTCTTGCGGGCGACGTCGCCGACCTGATGACGCGCGACGAGCGCGACGACGCAACCGCCGAACCCGGCGCCGGTGAGGCGGGCGCCGATTGCGCCGTGCTCGACGAGCAGGTCGACGGCGAGGTCGAGCTCTGTGGTCGACACCTCGTAGTCATCGCGCAGGCTGGCGTGACTCGCCAGGAGGAGCGACCCGAGCGCGGTGGTGTCGCCGGCACGAAGGGCGGCGGCGAAGTCGAAGACGCGCTGGTTCTCGGTGACGACGTGACGCGCTCGCGGCTCGTCGCGCACGTCGTCGGGAATCGCGTCGCGAAGGGTGGCGACGCCGAGGCGGGTCGCGACGCGCTCGCTCTCGGCGCGCCGCTCGGCGTACGCGCTGCCGGCGAGCGTGCGGGGGAGCCCGGAGTGCATCACGAGGACTGCCAACGTGTCGGGAAGGGCGATGGGCTCGGCCGTGAGGGTGCGGCAGTCGATGAGCAGGGCGTGACCCGCCCGGCCGAGGAGCGCGGCGAGCTGGTCCATGACCCCGCTCGGGACTCCCGTAGCGAGACGCTCGGCGCGCTGGCACGCGCGCGCGAGGTCGGTCGCCGCGAGCGCGAGCTCGCCGGCATCGGCCAGCGCGAGCGCCACGGCCACCTCGAGCGCGGCGCTCGACGACAGTCCCGCGCCCACCGGCACGGTCGACGACACGGCCGCGTCCACGCCGACCGGCGCACGACCGGCGTCGGCGAGGGCACGCACGACGCCGGCGACGTACCGGGCCCATGGCGGGTCGATGTCGGCCGGCGGGTCCGAGCCGTCGCCGGCCACGTCGACCGGGCCGTCGTCACCCAGCTCGACCGACCGCGCGGTCACGCGCCCGTCGCCGCGCCGCCGGGCCGCGATCAGGCAGTCACGGTCGACGGCCAGGGGGAGCACGAACCCGTCGTGATAGTCGGTGTGGTCGCCGATCAGGTTCACGCGTCCCGGCGCCCGGAACCACCGCAGCTCGCCGGTGCCCGAGTCGAGCAGCTTCGTGATCGCGGCCGGGCGCGGGTCCACGTCAGCGCAGGGCCGGCAGCACCTCGGCCGCGAACCGATCGAGCCCGTCGACGTCGAACGGCGCCCGCATGGCGAGGATCACCCACTCGGCTCCGGCGTCGGTGTACCGGCCGATGCGGTCGACGACCTCCTGCACGCTGCCCATCAGCACGCCCGGCTTCACGAACTCGGCGATGTTGCCGAACTGCGCTTCGAGATCGCCCTGGCGCCACGCCAGCCCGAGGTTCACGGACTTCGTGATCGTCTGCGGGTCGCGACCGGCGGCCGCGCAGTGGTCGCCGAGCACCTGCATCTTGTGACGGTAGGTCTCCGGATCGAGGAAGGGGACGTTCCACCCGTCCGCGTGGCGGGCCGCGATGCGCAGCGTGATCTTCTCGCCCGCGCCGCCGATCCACAGCGGCAGTCGCTCCTGGACCGGCTTCGGCTCGCACTTCGCGTCGCGCAGGTGGAAGAACTCGCCGTCGAAGTTCGTGACGTCCTCGGTGAGGAGGCCGCGGATGCACTGGATCGCCTCGTCGAGCATCCGCAGCCGCACGGGGACGGGCGGGAACGGGATCCCGTATGCGTCGTACTCGCCCTGGTGCCAGCCGCCGCCGAGGCCGAGCACAATGCGGCCGCCGGCGAGGTGGTCGAGGGTGGCCATGGCGTTCGCGAGGACCGCCGGATGGCGGTACCCGACCGAGTACACGAGGCTGCCGCACTGCACGCGGTCGGTCTCCTGCGCGAGGGCGGCGTGGGTGGAAACCGCCTCCAGGCACACCGCGCCGCCCGTGGCGTCGGCGGCGTAGAAGTGGTCCCAGACGGAGATCCAGTCGAACCCGTGGCCCTCGATCCGGCGCCACAGCGCGCGCAACTCGTCGGTGGTCGTGTTCTGGAGCCCGGCGTGGACACCGAACCTCACGCCGCGCCCGCTTGCGCGGCGAGGGCCGGCATGACTTCGCTCGCGAGCAGCTCGAGGTGATCGAAGTCGAAGACGTCCAGCACCTGGAGGTAGGCGGTCTCGGCGCCGGCGGCCTCGAAGGCGCGCAGGGTGTCGACGACCTCGCCCGGCAGCCCGGCGGCGCCGTTCTTCCGGAGCTCGTCGGGCTGGCGGCCGATCGCCGCGGCTCGCCGGCGGAACTCGGCTTCGTCGCGCCCGCAGCATGCGACGAGCGCGACGGTCGTCCGCAGCGTCGCCGGGTCCCGTCCTGCTGCAGTGCACGCTTGCAGCGCACGGTCGACGTATTCGCCGTAGATGGCGAGGGGCGGGAACGCCAGGTTGAACTCCTGCGCGTAGCGCGCCGCGAGCGCCGGCGTCCGCTTCGTTCCGTAGCCGCCGATGATGATCGGGGGGTGCGGCTTCTGCACGGGCTTCGGCAGCGCCGGTGAATCGTCGAGCTCGTAGTACCGGCCCCGGAACGAGAAGGTCTCGCCTACGGGCGTCGTCCACATACCCGTGATGATCGCGAGCTGCTCCTCGAGCCGGTCGAACCGCTCGCGCGTCGACGGGAACGGGATGCCGTGCGCGCGGTGCTCGTCGTCGAACCAGCCGGCACCGATCCCGAGCTCGACGCGCCCACGGCTCATCGCGTCGACCTGCGCGACGGCGATCGCGAGTGGGCCCGGCAAGCGGAACGTTCCGGCGGTCACGAGGGTGCCGAGCCGCACGCGGGAGGTCTCACGCGCGAGCCCGGCGAGCGTCACCCAGGCGTCGGTGGGACCGGGGCCCCGATCGCCATCACCCATGCGCAGGTAGTGATCGGACCGGAAGAACCCGTCGAAGCCGAGCCCTTCCGCCGTTTGGGCGACCGCGAGCAGATCGTCGTAGCTCGCGCCCTGCTGCGGCTCCGTGAAGATGCGCAGACGCATGGAGCCGTGAATCTATCGGGTGGCCCGTCGCCGCAAAGACGGCGCGTGCGACTCCGGCAATAGAGTGGTGGCGTGCTCGAGATCGATCGGTGGCCGGATCTGCGCGATCCGGTGCTCGTCGTCGCGTTGTCGGGCTGGGTCGACGCCGGTCTCGCGGGCGCCGGCGCGGCCGCCGTGCTGGGCGACCAGCTGGGCTCCGCCTCCGGATTCGGACGCGTCGACCTCACGGACCTCGTCGACCTCCAACAGACGCGCCCGACCGTCCGCCTCGTGGACGGCGCGGCCCGCGAGATCAGTTGGCCGGCAGTCGACCTGATCGCGGGGCGGGCCGGTCGCGATGTCGTCCTCTGTCACGGTCCGGAGCCGTCGCTGCGCTGGCGCGCGTTCGGCGACGAGCTCGTGGAGATGTCACAACGCCTCGGCGTGCGCATGATGTTCGGCCTCGGTGGCATGCCATCCCTCGTGTCGCACCGCCGCCCGGTCACGGTGCTCACCACCGCGACCTCGCGCTCGCTCGCGCAGGAGGTCGGAGTGTGGCGCGCCGACTACTCCGGTCCGACGGGCGCGCAGACGGCGCTCCAGGTCGCGCTCGGTCACGCCGGCATCCCGGGAGTCGGTTTGTGGGCGCAAGTGCCGCACTACGTCGCGGCGACGCCGTCGCCCGCCGCGATCAGCTCGCTGCTGTCGCGCTTGCGCGAGGTCGCGGGCATCGAGACGGAGCTGTCGGGGCTCGACAGCCAGGCCGACGAGTACCTGCGCCGGGTCGAGGAGGGACTGTCCGAGCGGCCCGACGTGGCCGAGATGGTGCGCAACATCGAGGCCTCGGAGGACTCCGGAGAGGTTCCGACCGGCGACGAGCTGGCGTCCGAGATCGAGCGGTTCCTGCGCGAGCAGGGCTGAGGGGTGACGGCGCGGAAGACGGGCGAAAAAAAGGCGAGTCGACGGACCGGGGCAGGGACGGCCCGCCGACTCACCAAGCTGGGCACCGGGGCCAGAGGTCCCGAGCACCGCGATCTTCGCGCTTCCCCCGAAGGAGTTGCGCATCGGGATATTTCCCCTCGCTAGGGATGAGTAAACCACGAACCGGGCCGTTCTGCCAGGCCCTTCCATCAGCCATTTCACGGAAGAGGCTGGCTCGGACACCCTCCGTGGCGGCGCCGGTTCGCAGGGCGAGGCGATAGAAAGGGTCGCATGAGTGTCGTCCGCATCAACGCCATCACCGTCCCGTCCGACCGGGTCGAGGAGTTCGAGCGCCGCTTCGCGGCCAGGGCCGGGGAGGTCTCGAAGGCCCCCGGGTTCGAGACCTTCGAGCTCATGCGACCGACCGACGGCCGGGACGTCTATCTCGTCTACACGCGCTGGCGGTCGGAGGACGACTTCCAGGCGTGGGTGAACAGCCCGGCGTTCCAGCACGGTCACAAGGCGCACAGCAGCAGTGGCCCCGTCGGCACCGCGAGTGAGTTGTGGTCCTTCGACGTCATCCAGCACGAGGACGCGCCCGCGTCGACGTCCGAGGCTCGATGACGGTCGATCGCGTCACCTCGGCCTCTCCCGACCCGGTTCTCGCCGAGCTCACGGGGCCGGGTGGCGCGTTCGAGATCGTCACCGAGGACGTGCTCGGCGCTCCGCTCCAGGTCTACAAGAACCGGTTGCACACGCTGGGCGAGCTCATCGCGATGGCCGACGGGCGCGCCGGAACCGACTTCCTCGTGCAGGGCGATCGCCGGCTCACCTTCGGTGACCACAACGCGCTCGTGCGCCGAGTCGCGGCGTCGTTCGTCGAGCTCGGGATCGGGCACGGGGATCGCGTCGCGATCCTGTCGGCGAACAACGCCGAATGGGTCGTGCTGTGGTGGGCGGCCGCCGCGATCGGTGCCGTCGCCGTGCCGCTCAACGCGTGGTGGAAGACCGAGGAGCTCGAGTTCGGCC
>DATFVT010000228.1:0-2976 GCA_035260105.1 Acidimicrobiia bacterium | reverse complement strand
CTCGAACCGGGGGTCGGTGTGGTCGTTCACGACGAACCACTACGCGCCGCCGGCTCCGTACGTCGCCGCCGATCCCTTCGAGCCGTTCTCGGTCGCGGCAGTCGAGCTGCCGCGGGAGAAGATGGTGGTGCTCGGGCAGGTCGCCGACGGTGTCGACCCGGGATCGCTGCGGGTCGGCGAGGAGGTCGAGCTCGTCCTCGGCACGCTGTTCGAGGACGACGACCAGGAGTACGTCGTCTGGAAGTGGAAGCCGACCGAAGGAGCGGGGTCTGATGGGTGATCACGACGTCGCCGTCCTCGGCGTGGGCATGCACCCGTGGGGGAAGTGGGGCCGCAACTTCGTCGAGTACGGCATCGCCGCCGCCCGCGCCGCCCTCGAGGACGCCGGGCTGCAATGGAGCGACGTCCAGTTCGTCTCCGGGGCGGACACGATCCGGAACGGCTACCCGGGCTACGTCTCGGGCGCCACGTTCGCTCAGGCGCTCGGGTGGCAGGGCGCCCCCGTCGCGAGCACCTACGCCGCGTGCGCGTCCGGCGCGACTGCGCTGAACGCGGCCCGGGCCCAGATCCTTGCCGGCCTGTGCGACGTCGCCCTCGTCGTCGGCGCCGACACGACGCCGAAGGGCTTTCTCGCGCCGACGGCGGGCGAGCGGGGCGACGATCCCGACTGGCTCCGGTTCCGTCTCCTCGGCGCGACCAACCCGACGTACTTCGCGTTGTACGCCCGCCGTCGCATGGAGCTGTTCGGCGCGACGCCGTCCGACTTCGCGAAGGTCAAGGTGAAGAACGCCGCCCACGGGCTCGCGAACCCGAACGCGCGCTACCGCAAGACGGTCACCGAGGACGAGGTCATGAGCTCGCCGGTGGTGGCCGAGCCGCTCCGCCTGCTCGACATCTGCGCGACCAGCGACGGCGCTGCCGCCGTCGTCGTGTCGAGCCTCGAGTACGCACGCGCGCGCGGCGCCGCGGGCCCGGTGCGCGTCGCCGCCGTGTCGACGGTGACGCCGTCGTACCCGAACACGGTCATCGAGATGCCCGACTTCGCCACCGATTCGGCCGCCGCGGTGCCGGATGGACCGGTGACGTTCCGTGACGCCATCGCGCAGGGTGCATACGTGGAGGCGGGGCTGGGACCCGACGACCTCGACCTCGCCGAGGTCTACGACCTCTCGACCGCGCTCGAGCTCGACTGGTACGAGAACATCGGGCTGTGCGGCCCGGGCGAGGCCGAGAAGCTCGTCCACGACGGCGCGACGACGGTCGGCGGCCGGATCCCCGTGAACCCGAGCGGCGGGCTGGCGTGCTTCGGCGAGGCCGTCCCCGCCCAGGCGCTCGCGCAGGTGTGCGAGATCGCGTGGCAGCTGCGGGGCGAGGCGGGCGAGCGGCAGGTCGAGGGGGCGAACGTCGGCCTCACGGTGAACCAGGGCCTGTTCGGGCACGGCTCGTCGGTGATCCTCGTCCACTGACCCTCCCGTGGACCTCACCTTCACCGAGGAAGAGCAGGAGTTCCGCGCCGAAGCGCGCGCGTGGCTGGAGGCGAACGTCCCCCGTCCTGCCCTTCCGTCGGGCGACACGCGCGAGGGCTTCGCTCTCCACAAGGAGTGGGAGTGGGCGCTGTTCGACGCCCGGTGGGCGGTGGTGTCGTGGCCGCAGGAGTACGGCGGGCGCGACGCGTCGCTCATGGAGTGGTTGATCTTCGAGGAGGAGTACTACCGCGCCGGCGGTCCGCAACGGGTCACGCAGAACGGCATCTTCCTGCTCGCGCCGACGCTGTTCGAGCTCGGCACCGAGGAGCAGCAGGACCGCATCCTGCCGAAGATGGCGTCGGCGGAGGAAACGTGGTGCCAGGGCTGGTCGGAGCCGAACGCCGGCAGCGACCTCGCCGGCATCAAGTCACGCGCCGTGCGCGACGAGGCGAACGGGGGGTGGCGCCTCTCGGGCCAGAAGACGTGGACGACGCGTGGTGCGTTCTGCGACCGGCTGTTCGGGCTGTTCCGCAGCGATCCGGACGCCGAACGACATCGTGGTCTCACCTACTTCCTCGTCGACCTGCGCGCCGACGGCGTCACGGTGCGGCCGGTCGAGCGCCTCGACGGCGACGAGGGCTTCGCCGAGGTGTTCTTCGAGGACGTGTTCGTCTCCGACCCGGACGTGCTCGGCGCGGTGCACGAGGGCTGGCGCGTCGCGATGGCGACGACGGGCTCCGAGCGCGGCCTGACACTGCGCAGCCCCGGCCGCTTCATGGCCGCCGCCGCCCGGCTCGCCGACTTGTACCGCGTCCACGCCGACCACGCCGATCCGACCGTGCGCGACGCCGTCGTGCGCGCCTGGATCGACGCCGACGCCTACCGATGGCAGACGTTCTGGACCGTCACCCGGCTGATGGACGGCGCACGCACCGGGCCGGAGGCGAGCCTGGTGAAGATCTTCTGGTCCGAGCTCGACGTGCGCCTGCACGAGACCGCGCTCCGGTTGCTGGGGTCGCACGCCGAGCTCGTCGACGGCGACGACGCGGCGTGGATGAAGGGCTGGGAGTTCGCACTCTCGGGCCCCATCTACGCGGGCACGAACGAGATCCAGCGCAACGTGGTCGCAGAGCGCGTGCTGGGTCTGCCCCGGCGGTAACCGCATGAGGTTCGCGTTCTCGGACGAGCAGCTGGCTATGCGCGACGCCGTGTGCGCATTCCTCGAGAACGAGTGCCCACCCGAGGTCGTGCGCGGCGCGTGGACGAACGACACGGGCCGCTCGGGACTGTGGCCGAAGCTCGGTGAGATGGGCGTGCTCGGTGTGCTCGCGCCCGAGGAGCACGGCGGGTTCGGCGGAGACGAGCTCGATCTGGTGCTCCTCCTCGAGGAGACGGGCCGGGCTGCGCTCCCCGAGCCCGTCGTCGAGCACGCCGCGGTGGCAGTGCCGCTGCTCGACGACGAGCGCGCCTCGGCCGCCGCCGCGGGAGACCTCACGATCACGGTCGTCCC
>DATFVT010000227.1:0-6534 GCA_035260105.1 Acidimicrobiia bacterium | reverse complement strand
ATCGTGAACTCGGGGTTGTATCTCGTACCCAGGCCCTCGTTGCGGAACACCCGGCCGATCTCGAACACCTTCTCGTAGCCGCCGACGACCAGCCGCTTGAGATGCAGCTCGAGCGCGATCCGAAGGACGAGATCGAGATCGAGCGCGTTGTGGTGCGTGAAGAACGGCTTGGCTGTCGCGCCCCCGATCACGTCGTGCAGGACGGGCGTCTCCACTTCCACGAACCCGCCGTCCTTGAGGAACGAGCGCAGCGCGTCGACGGTGGCGACGCGGGTCTCCAGCACGCGCCGGGCGTCCTCGTTGACGATGAGGTCGACGTACCGTTGGCGGAACCGGGTGTCGACGTCGGCGAGGCCGTGCCACTTGTCGGGCAGCGGGCGCAGCGCCTTGCCGAGCAGCTCGAACGCGCTGACCTTGACCGACAGCTCGCCCTTTTTCGTCTTGATGACGGTGCCCTCGACGCCGACCCAGTCGCCGAGGTCGAGGTCGTCGAACTCGGCGTGCCGTTCGTCGCCGAGCACCGCCCGGGACACGAAGAGCTGCACCGTGCCGGTGCCGTCGCGCACGGTCGCGAACGTGAGCTTGCCCTGCCGGCGTACGAGCAGGATCCGCCCCGCCACGCAGACGACGTCGTCCGTCTCGGCGCCGGCGTCGATCCGGTCGTACTGGGCGTGCAGCTCGGCGGTCGTGTGCGTCCGGTCGAAGCGCACCGGATAGGGATCGCGCCCTCGGGCCCGTTCCGCCTCGACCTTGGCCAGACGCCGCGCCCGCTCGTCCTGCAGTTCGCTCAACGGTTCCTCTCGAACACGATCCGGAGCCCGTGGAGGGTGAGCCACGGCTCATTGTGCTGGATCGTGCGGGAGAACGGCATGATCAGGTCCGCGAGCCCGCCGGTGGCGACGACGGCGCACTCCCCGAGCTCGGCTTGGAACCGCTCCACCAGCGCGTCGACCTGGCCGGTGAAGCCGTAGACGGCACCCGACTGTACCGACTCCATCGTCGACCGGCCGATCACGTTCTTCGGCGGCACGAGCTCGACCCGCCGCAGCGCGGCGGCCCGCTCGAACAGCGCGTCCATCGAGATCTCGATGCCGTGGAAGATGGCGCCGCCCAGGTACTCGCCCTTCTCGCTGATCGCCTCGATCGTGTTGGCGGTGCCGAAGTCCACGACGATCGACGGCCCGCCGTACAGGTCGTAGGCGGCCACCGCGTTCGCGATGCGGTCGGGCCCGACCTCCTTCGGGTTGTCGTAGAGGATCGGCATCCCGCTGCGGACGCCGGGCTCCACGACGAGGGCCTCGAACCCGAAGTAGCGGCGCGTCATGAGCCGCAGCGCCGCCGTCACCCGGGGGACGCCCGACGCGATCGCCACCCCGGTCACCTGGGCGTCGAACGAGAAGCCGTGGAAGCCGAGGAACTGCTGGATCATCAGCGCGAGCTCGTCCTCGGTCCGGTCGGCGACGGTCGCGATGCGCCAGTGGTCGGCGAGCTCGTTCCCGTCGAACAGGCCGATCACGGTCTGCGTGTTGCCGGCGTCGACCGCGAGCAGCACCGGTCAGCCCTCGCCTTCCACGTCGAGGGCAAGGTCGAGCGCGGGGGCCGACTGCGTGATCGCGCTGGTCGAGATCAGGTCGGGCCCGGCGGCCGCGTACTTGGCCACGCTCTCGAGCGTGACGCGGCCCGAGACCTCGATCAGCACACCGGGGCGGCTGCTCGCGCGGACGAGCGCGACGCACTTCTTGACCTCGGCCGGCGTCATGTTGTCGAGCATGACGATGCCGGCCCCGGCCGCGATCGCCTCCGACACGTCCTCCGGGCGTTCGCACTCGACCTCGACGGTGCGGCCGGGCCAGCGGTCGCTCGCCGCCTGCACCGACTTCTGGATGCCGAGGGCGACGAGATGGTTGTCCTTGATCAGGAGCGCGTCGGACAGGGACGCCCGGTGGTTGTACCCCCCGCCGGCGCGCACCGCCGCCTTCTCCAGCGCGCGGAGCCCGGGGAGCGTCTTGCGCGTGTCGAGGATCCGGACCCGGTCCCCGGCGGCGTCGACGAACGCGCGGGTCGAGGTGGCGACGCCCGACAAGTGACAGAGGAAGTTGAGCGCGGTCCGCTCGCCCGTCAGGATCGACCGCATCCGGCCGAAGACCCGGCCGAGCTCGTCGCCGGCCGCCAGCGCGTCGCCGTCCTGCATCCGCCAGGTGAGGGTGACCTCGGCGTCGAACTGCCGGTACACCTCCGACACCACCTGCGTGCCCGCCAGCACGCCGGACTGGCGCGCGACGAAGCGACCCGTGCCCACGGCGGCCTCGGGGATGATCGCCTGCGACGTGAGGTCGCCGAGGACGCCGAGGTCCTCGTCGACAGCGGCGGCGACGGCCTCGCGCAGCGGCCCGACGGCGGGGTCGGCGTCACTCATCGGACTCTTTCGGCCTCCGGGAGCGGCACGAAGCGGGGGTCGACGCTTCCGTCGAACACGAACCGGCCGAGCAGCGCGGCGGACAGCTCCGGGAAGTCGAGGCGCGTGTGAGTTCCCCGCGACTCGGTGCGCGCCCGGGCCGCGTCGACGAGCGCACTGCTCACTGCCACGAGGTTGCGGACCTCCGGGTCGGCGGCGCCGGCCATCGCCGCCAGCTGCGTGGCGGCGCGCTCGAGGCTGGCGGCGTCTCGCAGCACGCCTGCTTCGCGCGTCATGAGCCGCTGCAGGTCGTCACGCCTCACGGCACGTTGGGTCGCAGACCCGTGCTCGGCGCCGGGTTTCCGACCCATCGCGTCGAAGGCGTACGGCGCGATACCACGGAGCACGCCGTTGTCGTCGGGCCCGTCCTTGCCGCGCGCGATGGCATCGATCGCGCGGCGGGCGAACACGAGCCCATCGAGCAGTGAGTTGGACGCGAGCCGGTTGGCGCCGTGGACACCCGAGCACGCGGCTTCGCCGCACGCCCACAGGCCGGGCAGGATCGTCGCGCCGTCGAGGTCGGTGCAGACCCCGCCGCACAAATAGTGGGCGGCGGGCGCGACCGGAAGCCAGTCGTGCCGGGGGTCGAGGCCGACGGCGCGCGAGGCGCGCCAGATCGTCGGGAAGCGGGCCTCGAAGTCCTGGATCGACGTCGCATCCAGCCAGAGATGATCCGTGTCCTGCTCGAGCAACCGTCTCGTGATCGCCCGCGCCACGACGTCGCGCGGCGCCAGGTCTCCGAGCGGGTGCTCGCCGGCCATGAACGCCTCCCCGTTGCGGTCGCGGAGCACCGCGCCCTCGCCCCGTAGGGCCTCGGAGAGGAGCGGGCGGGGCATGGCCGGGTGATGGAGCGCGGTGGGATGGAACTGCATGAACTCGACATCGGCCACGGCGACGCCGGCGCGCCGCGCCATGGCGATGCCGTCGCCGGTCGAGAGGGCAGGGTTCGTGGTGACGGCGAAGCACTGCCCGGCGCCCCCGGTCGCGACGACCGTATGGCGGGCGCGCACCTCGGAGACGACGCTGTCGGGCGCGCGCACGGTCACGCCGACAGCCCGCCCGTTCTCCACCAGGAGGTCGAGCGCGAGGAAGCCCTCGCGAACCTCGGCGGTCGTCGCCTCGACGGCGGCGACGAGCGCCCGCTCGATCTCGGCGCCGGTCGCGTCGCCCCCGGCGTGCAACACCCGGGCCGCCGAGTGCCCGCCTTCGCGCGCCAGCGCCAGGCCGGCGGCCTCGCCGTCGCCCGTCTGGTCGAACACGGCGCCCATGTCGATGAGCTCCCGCACGCGGTCCGGGCCCTCGGTGACGAGTACCCGCACCGCGTCGGGGTCGCAGAGGCCGGCGCCGGCCGCGATGGTGTCGGAGCGGTGCAGCTCGGGTGAGTCCCCGGGGCCGCCGTCGAGCGCGGCGGCGACGCCACCCTGGGCGTACCGGGTCGCAGAGTGCGCGAGCTCGCCCTTCGTGAGGACGAGGACCGACCAGCCGGCGCGTGACGCGTGCACGGCTCCCGACAAGCCGGCGATCCCACTGCCGAGCACCAGCAGGTCGAACATCGGCCCAGACTACTGACAGGCCACGTGTCTCACGGAGCGAGCTCGTGCAGCTCTCGGTCGAGCGCCTGGAACTCCGGGTCCGTGGGACGGTTGCGCGAGTCGACGTGCACGACCTTCGGCGCGTACGACTCGAGCTCCTCCTCGTCGTACTGCGCATAGCTGATGACGATCACACGGTCGCCTGTGTGCACCAGCCGGGCGGCGGCGCCGTTGAGGACGACGTCGCCGGGACCACCGCTGATCGCGTACGTCTCGAAGCGCGCGCCGTTGTCGAGGTCCAGCACGTGCACCTGCTCGTGCTCGAGGACGTCGGCGAGCTCCATGAGGCGTGGGTCCAGGGTGATCGAGCCCACGTAGTCGAGATCCGAGCCGGTGACGGTGGCCCGGTGGATCTTGGACTTCATCATCGTGCGGCGCATCAGCTGCTGCTCTCCTGAGTTGCGAGTGTGATGACGCCGAGGTCGACCGAGACCTCGTCGCCGGCGATCTGCATCGTGACGTTGTCGATCAGGCGTGCCTGCCCGATGGGCGCCGCCACCGCGACGAGGACCTCGCCGTCGAGCGCGGCGATGGGTGCCAGGTCGGCCGCCCGTCTGACTTCGGCGTACTCGAACCGGACGCCGTGGCGCTCGGCTTCGGCTTGGACGGCGGCGCGGACGCGCCCGGCGTCGCGCTCCCCGTTCTCGACGACGGCTGCAGCGGCGCGCAGCCCCGCGAAGAGCCCGCGGGCGCGCTCGCGCTCGTCGGCGGAGAGGTAGGCGTTCCGGCTCGACATCGCCACGCCGTCGTGCTCGCGCACGACCGGGCAGCCGACCACCTCGACGGGCAGATCCAGGTCGGCGGCCATGCGGCGCACGACCGCGAGCTGCTGGAAGTCCTTGCGCCCGAAGTACGCGGCGCACGGGCCCACGATCGAGAAGAGCTTGGCGACGACGGTGGTCACGCCGTCGAAGTGGGTCGGACGGGCTGCGCCGCACAGTCCCTCCGTGAGGCCGGCGACGTGCACAGTCGTGACCGTCGGCTCGGGGTACATCTCGGGCACGCTCGGCGTGAACAGCACGTCGACCCCTTCCGCCTCGGCGGCGGCGGTGTCGGCGGCGAGATCGCGCGGGTAGCTCTCGAGGTCTTCGCCCTCACCGAACTGGAGCGGGTTCACGAAGATCGTCGTGACGACCAGATCGTGATGCGCGCGAGCCGCCCGCATGAGCGAGAGGTGACCCTCGTGGAAGAAGCCCATCGTCGGCACGAGCCCGACCGTGTGGCCGGCGCCGCGCACCGCGGCGCATCGCTCCCGCAGGTCCGCGATGCGGTCGGCGGTGATCATGCGAGCGCCTTGTCGGGTGTCGCGAGCCGTTCGGCCTCGAGCACGAGCGCTCGGTACGCGTCCCGTTCCTCCTCGGGCAGCGCGTCGAGGTGACGTGCGACCGTCTCGTGGTCGCCGCGGGCGACGGGCCCGGTGAGCGCGGCGTTCGGGCCGAGCTCGTCGACGTTCTCGATCGTGCCCCGGACCAGCGGGAGGAACGCCTCGAAGGGCACACCGGCGTGGGCGGCGAGTCGC
Organism: Acidimicrobiia bacterium; assembly: GCA_035260105.1. GTDB lineage: Bacteria > Actinomycetota > Acidimicrobiia > IMCC26256 > JACDBD01 > JALZAA01. Next base: position 968 of record DATFVT010000227.1, on the reverse strand, counting down.
TCGACCTGTCCGAGCAGGGCGACGAGGTGGTTCGACGCGACGCACGCGGCGGCGTGGTAGCGGACGCGATCGGCGGCGGCGACACGGAACGGCCGCATGCCGAGGGAGAGCGCGAGCTTCTCGACGCGCGGCGAACCGTCGACGGCGCACCAGGAGCCGGCGAGTCGCCTGGCTCCCACCTCGCCCGACGGCAGCGACTGGAGCGGGTGGAGCGACCCGACCTCGGCGGCGGGCCGCGCCAGCAGGACGCCGTCCAGCTCGTGCAGCGTCGCCGCCCCCGAGAGATGGACGACGAGCGCCCCGTCGCGCATCGCCGGCGCCAGCTCGGCTGCCGCCGCCGCGATGGCGGCGTCGGGAGTGGCGACGACGACCACGTCGGCCTCGCGTCCGGCGTCGGCGCCCTCGACCACCGGCGCGCCGAGGCGGGCGGCCAGCGCGCGGGTCGACGAGGCGTCGAGCGACCGCCCCGCCACCGCGACCGGCCGCCAGCCGCGCCCAGCCAGCGCGAGGGCGACGGCGGTGCCGGCTCGGCCGGGCCCCACGAGCGCGAAGCCCGGGGACGGACTCGTTGCATCCACGTTGGGCAGCCTTTCGTTCCGGTCCCTGCCGGGTACCGGACTACTGGGTCTGTGGCAGCGCCAACTGTACTTCGCTCCGGCGCACCCCCGCTTCGCCCTCCGGCACCCACGGGGCCAGCATCGGGTCGAGCTCGGCGAGCGGCACCATCACGAACGCCCGCTCGTACAGACGGGGATGGGGGACGACGAGGTCGTCCTCGTCGACGTCCTCGTCGCCGACCAGGAGCACATCGACGTCGAGCGGACGCGGTCCCCATCGTTCGCCCGGAACGCGGCCGGCCTCGGCCTCCAGCCGCTTGGCGATCTCCAGCAGCTCCCGGGGTGTGCGGTCCGTCTCGACGGCGACGACGGCGTTGAGGTAGTCGGGCTGCTCGGGCCCGCCGACCGGTG
>DATFVT010000226.1:0-2038 GCA_035260105.1 Acidimicrobiia bacterium | reverse complement strand
GGGTGCGCGGCCGCACGACCTGGTCCTCGTGGCCGGCGAAGAAGTCGTCGAGGCGTTGCCAGTTGAGCCGGCGCCGCTCGTTGTAGTCGTCCAGTTTCTCGAGCTGCACCAGCCCGTACGCTGCGCCGAGCTCGGACGGCTCGAAGTTGTAGCCGATCGATTCGAACTGGAACACGAGGTCGTACGGCGTGCCGTCGGCGAGCGGCGCGAAGCGCTCCTTCTCGCCGCGCCGGGAGCCGAACAGGTACGTCTCGGAACGCCGCCCCCACCGGCGCAACATGAGGCAGCGGTCCAGGAGCTCCGCATCGTCGACGCCGACGAGCCCGCCGTTGCCCGCCGCGGTGATGGCGTGGCCGCGGGCGAAGCTGGTGACGGAGATGTCGGAGCGTGTACCCGTCCGCTCGCCCCGGAGCCACGCGTCGAGCACGTCGCAGCTGTCCTCGACGACGGTCAGACCGCGCGCGTCCGCGATCGTCCGGATGCGGTCCCAGTCGGCGACGTTGCCGACCAGGTTCGGCGCGAGGATCGCCCGTGTCCGCGGTCCGATCATCTCCTCGATGGCATCAACATCGATCTGGTAGGTGTCGGGCTCGACGTCCACGAACGCCGGGACGATGCCCGACTGGACGAGTGGCGCGATGTCGGTGGCGAACGTCAGCACCGGCGTCACGACCTCGTCTCCCGGCGCCAGATCGAGCAGATCGATCGCCAGCCGCAACGCCGACGAGCCCGAGTTGACCATCACACCGTGACGCTTCGCCAACAGATCGGCCACCCGGTGCTCGAAGTCGGCGACGTTGCGGCCGAGGGCGAGGTTCGACGTGCGCATCGCCTCGACCACGGCTTCGATCTCGCGTTCGTCGTGCACGGCTCCGGGGTCGGGCAGCCGCCGCCGGGCCGGGCGGGTGGTCATCGGCTCAACCCGTTCGGTAGAGCTCGTCGAAGTGGCTGTAGGCGGGCTCTTCCTGAACGACCGCGCCCAGCTTCTCGGCCCACGCCTGCGTTTCGGTCCGCTCGTTGTTCCGAACCGCCTCCTCGGCGGCGGAGACGCCCGGCTCGACGGCGGCGAACTCGGCGATGATCAGGTAGTGACCGGGGTCGTCACGATCGGCGAGCACGTGCGCCCCGATGTAGCCCATGACATCGGTCTCGGCCTGCGCCCGGTCCCAGTCGGCGGCCATCTGCACGATCGTGTCCGGATCGTCGGAGCGGACGGAGATGATCTGCGTGAAGTTCACGAGCTCGCCCGTTCGCGCTGTTCGCGCTCGTCTGCCATGCGTTGTTGCAACTCGGACATGCCCGCGCGCTCGAACGCGCCGGCCGAGCCGCTCGTCCTCGCCGCCGTCGACTTCTCGGGCATCTGCAGCAGCGCGCGAACCTCCCCGACGGGCAGCTCCGCCATCCGCTGGTAGTCGACCTCGAAGAGATCGGTGCCGTAGCTCTCGCTGACGACCTTTCCTCGCCGGATGGCGTCGGCGATTCGCTGATGCATTCCGGGCGCCTGGATGTTTCGTTCACGGATGTCGCGCTCGAAGAACCCCGTGTCGGCGATGTACCCGGTCTCGAAGAGCCCGATCAGGGTGGCGAGCCAGGCGAACCCTTTGGGGTCCGGATCGGCTCGCCCGATGAACGCGAAGACCTCGAGCTCCCCCTTGAGGTTGGTCCCGTAGTCGGCGAGCACGTGGACGAAGTCGTGCTGCGCGAGATAGGCGGACGCGCCGCCCACGCTCCCGGGCAGCGCGAAGCCGCGCGTGTCGTACAGCTCCCACACCCCCCGGCCGAGGGATCCCGGCGGCAGCTCGTGAAACGCGGCCCACTGCTGTTCGAGTGCCGGGTCGACATCCCCCGCCTTGAACGGGTCCGAGCTCTCGGACGCCGGCGGGGGCCGGTCCGATTCGGAGCGGCGGACGTGCTCGGTGAAGCCGCTGCGCCGCAGGTCCACCCAGGCGAGACCGAACGCCCCCTGCGCATACCGGCGGGGGACCCGGACGAACCGGTCGTCGACGCCGAGCGCACGCGCGTAGTTCGCAACACGAGC
>DATFVT010000225.1:0-2704 GCA_035260105.1 Acidimicrobiia bacterium | reverse complement strand
TGCGCGCCGCGTTGGCCGATCCCGGGTTGCTCGTGCTCGACGAGGCCACCTCGAGCCTCGATCCCGGGACCGAGCACGCGGTCGAGCGGGCGCTCGGTCACCTCACCGAGGGCCGGACCGTGGTCGTCGTGGCGCACCGGCTGTCGACGGCGGCGCGCGCCGACCGCATCGCGGTCGTCGACGACGGCCGCGTCGCCGAGCTCGGGACCCACGACGAGCTCATCGCCCGCGAGGGTCCCTACGCGAGCCTGTATGCGGCCTGGGACTCCCGCGCCGCCATGGGCCGCGCGTCCTAGACGAGCGCGGCCGATTCCGCCTCGCGTTTCACCTGCCCGAGCACGATCCGGCGGATCAGCGCGCTGAACGGGCCGATGAGGCGCCAGTACCACCCGAAGTTGCGGCGGGCGTCGGCGTCGGTCGACACGACGCGCGTCTCGGTCACGAGTGTCGAGCCGCCGCCGGCCCGTTCGGAGACAAGGAAGTTCCACACCGCCTTCGAGTAGCCGGGCTCGTCGAACCCGGTGAACTCGCTCGCTTCGATGCGGTGGACGCCGCTCCCCGGCCGCCAGAACTTGCCCACGATGCCGAGGACGAGCTCGCGACCAGGCTCTTCGGCGAGCACGACGAACCCGGACTCGAGGATGTCGTCGAGCCGGAGCCGGCGCTTCGGCTTGACCGCCCCCGTGAAGAGGTGGGGCAGCCCGCGTACTGCGAGCAGGGCGAGCACGATCGGCGACCGGGCGAGGTCGATCTCCTTGACCGCCTGGTACGTGCGATCGGCGGGGGCGTCGACGCCGGCCTCATGGTGCTCGATCTCGTCGTACTCCGGCAGGAACCGATCGATCAGCACGCTTCCACCCTCGCGCCGCGCGCCGTTCGGGCACGAAGCGGAGGTCAGTCCGGTTTGTCGGTGACGCCGGCGGCGTCGAACGTCGCCATCTCGCCGAGGATGCGAGCGCCCGCCTCCAGAACGGGCAGCGCCAGGCAGGCGCCCGTGCCCTCGCCGAGGCGGAGCTCCAGGTCGAGGACGGGCTCGAGGTCGACGGCGTCGAGGACGACGCTCGCCGCCGGCTCGGTGGACCGGTGGCCGGCGAAGCAGAACGGCACGACGCCCGGCACGAGCCGGGCGGCAGTGAGCAACCCCGCGCCGGCGATCACGCCGTCCACGACGACCGGCACACGCGCCGCCGCGCCGCCGACCACGAAGCCGGCGAGCGCCGCGATCTCGAGCCCGCCGAGCGATGCCAGCACCCCCAGCGGACTGCTCCGGTCACCGGTGCGCGCGAGGCCGGCCTCGACCGCGGCGACCTTGCGAGCGAGCGTCGGGTCGTCGATGCCCGTGCCCCGCCCCGTCACCTCGGCGGCACCGCGACCGGTGAACGCGGCGACGAGCGCGGCCGACGGGGTCGTGTTGCCGATTCCCATGTCGCCGGTCACGAGGCAGGCCGCGCCCTCGGCGACGAGCCGCGCCGCGACAACGGCCCCCACGTCGAGTGCCTGCCGGGCCTCGTCGATGGTCATGGCCGGCTCGCGCGCGAGGTTGCGTGTCCCGGCGCGGACCTTCCGGCGTTCGAGGCCGGGCGTGGCGTCGAGCTCTCCGGCGACGCCGACGTCGACCACGACCACGTGCGCGCCGGACTGGCGCGCGAGCACGTTGATAGCCGCGCCGCCGGCGAGGAAGTTGTGCACCATTTGGGTGGTGACGTCCTGCGGCCACGGGGTGACACCCTCGGCCAGCACGCCGTGGTCACCGGCGAACACCGCCACCGCCGCCGGAACCGGGAGCGGCGGCGGAGAGCTCCCCGCGATGCCGGCGAGCCGGACGCCGATCGCCTCGAGGCGCCCGAGCGAGCCGCGCGGCTTCGTCAGCCGGTCGTGGTGCTCGGCGGCGGCGCGTGCGGCGCCGTGATCCAGCTCGCCGACCGCCGCCGCGGCGTCGTCGAACGCGCTCACGTGACGAGGTCCCTGAGCGTGTGCTCGAGAGCGCCGGCGGTGAGCTCGCCGAGGGGGAGATAGCGCGCGCCCATCTCGCGGGCGAGGTCGGCGGCGAGCCCCAGCCGGCCGGCCCCGGTCTCCGCGTCCACGACGACGGCGTCGACGCCACGGGTGCGGACCGCCGACGCGGCGCGGTGCGCCGCCGTCACCGGGTCGCCGGCGGTCGCTGCCGTCGCCCGGCCGTCGCTGACGAGCACGAGCAGCGGGCGATGACCGGAGCCCCCGTTGCCGGGGCTGGTGGCGACGGCGAGCGCGGTCTCGATCCCGGCCGCGAGCGGAGTCCGGCCACCGGTCGGGAGCTCGGCCAGCCGCGAGCGCGCCACCTCGACGCTCCCCGTCGCGCGCAGCAGCACCTCGGCGTCCTCGCCCCGGAACGACACCAGCGCGACGCGGTCGCGTCGCTGGTACGCGTCGACGAGGAGGCCGAGCACCGCGCCCTTCACCGCTTCCATCCTCTTCGGCGCGCCCATCGAGCCGGACGCGTCGACGGCGAGCACCAGGAGGTTGCCCGCCCGCTGCTCGCGACGCGCCTCGCGGAGGTCTTCGGCCCGGAATGCCGGCCCGTCGGGCTCGACCGCGCGGCGCTCGGCGGCGGCGCGTGCGGTAGCGGCGACGGCGACGGTGCCAACCGGCCCGTCGGGCACGCGATCGCCGATCAGGCGGCCGCGCGTCCCGTGCGAGGGCGAGCGACGTCCGGTGGCGTCGACAG
>DATFVT010000224.1:0-2336 GCA_035260105.1 Acidimicrobiia bacterium | reverse complement strand
TACGTGGGGACGTCGGGCTGGCAGTACCGCGACTGGCGCGGCACCTTCTACCCCGCACGCCTCGCACAGCGCCGGTGGCTCGAGCAGTACGCGGCCGCGTTCGCCGTCGTCGAGATCAACAACACCTTCTACCGACTCCCCGAGCGATCGACGTTCGAGGAATGGGCGGCTCGGACGCCGGCCGACTTCGTGTTCGCGATGAAGGCGAGCCGGTACCTCACGCACATCCGTCGACTGCGGGACCCGGCCGAGCCCGTCGCGCGCATGCTGGACCACGCCGCGGGCTTGGGACGCAAGCTGGGACCGGTGCTGGTCCAGCTGCCGCCGAACCTCCGGGCCGACCACGACCGGCTCGCCGAGACCCTGGCGCGGTTTCCCCGCCGCGTGCGTGTCGCGGTCGAGCCGCGGCACGAGTCGTGGTTCACCGGCGACGTCTACCGCGTCCTGCGCGACCACAACGCGGCCTTGTGCCTGACGGATCGCGCTCGCCGGCGGGGGCCCGTCGAACGTACGGCCGACTGGTACTTCCTGCGGTTCCACGAGGGCGTCGCCCGCCCTCGCCCGTGCTACGGCGACGCCACCCTGACGAGCTGGATCGACAGGCTGACGGAGCGGTGGCCGGCGACCGCCGAGGGGTACGTCTTCTTCAACAACGACCAGCGCGCCTGCGCCGTCCGCGACGCGGCCCGCTTCGCCGTGCTCGCGGCGCGCGCGGGCGTCGAGCCGACGCGGGCACCCGATCCCGCCGACGTACGCGTGAGCGGTCGGTAGCGTCGCCGCGCGTGCTCCCGGCCCGGCGCAACCCCCACGACCGCGAGATCCTGCGGCTGGCCGTGCCGGCCCTCGGAGCGCTGGCCGCCGAGCCGCTCTACATCCTGGTCGACACAGCGATCGTCGGGCACCTGGGCACGAACCCGCTTGCGGGCCTGGCGGTCGCGGGCACGGTGTTGACGGCGACGTTCGCGATCTTCAACTTCCTCGCGTACTCGACCACCGGCGCGGTCGCACGGCAGTACGGCGCGGGGAACCGCCGCGCCGCCGCCGAGATCGGCGTCGACGGGCTCTGGCTGGCCACCGGCCTCGGCGTCCTGCTCATGGTGCTGGGTCTTGCGTTCGCCCCGGTGATCGTCGACGCCATGGGCGCGTCGGATCGCGTCCATCCGTTCGCGGAGACCTACCTGCTCATCAGCATCCTCGGCGCGCCTGCGCTCCTCGTCACGTTGGCCGGGGCCGGTTATCTGCGCGGGCTCCAGGACACCCGGACCACCCTTGTGGTCGCGGCGGCGTCGAACGCCGCCAACATCGTGATCGAAGTCCTGTTCGTGTACGCCCTCCATCTCGGGATCGCGGGATCGGCCTGGGGCACCGTCCTCGCGCAGTACGGCGCCGCGGTGGCGTACGTCGCAATCACAGCCCGGGCCGTGCGTCACGAGCACGCGTCGGCGCGGCCGCAGCCGGCGGGGATCCGCGCCGCCGCCGGCGTCGGCGGCCGGCTGGTGGTCCGCACCGGTTCGCTGCTCGCCGCATTCCTCGCCGCCACCGCGATCGCATCGCGCATCGGCGACGACGACGTCGCCGCGCATCAGATCGCGTTCCAGGTCTTCCTGTTCCTCGGGCTCTCGCTCGATGCGCTGGCCATCGCGGGTCAGGCCATGGTCGGCCGCTTCCTCGGCGCCGACGACGCCGGGGAGGCGCGGAGCGCGGCCCGCCGAATGATCGAGTGGGGAGTGGTTGTGGGCGTCGTGTTCGGCGTCCTGCTCCTGATCCTCCGCCCGGTCATCGTGCCGTTGTTCACACCCGACGTCGACGTGCAGGACCTCGCCCTCCAGGTCCTGGTGATCGTGGCGCTGATGCAGCCGCTCAACGCGGTGGTGTTCGTGCTCGACGGCATCCTCATCGGTGCCGGCGACGTCACGTACCTGGCGTGGGCGATGCTCGTGGCGACCCTCGGCGTGTTCGCGCCGGCCGCGGCTGCAGTGGTCCTCCTCGACGGTGGCCTGCTGTGGCTCTGGGGCGCGCTGGTGCTCTGGATGGGCGCCCGTTGCGTCGGGATGGCAGCCCGGTACATCGGCTCCCGCTGGCAGGTGACGGGGGCCGTGCGGGCCGTCTGATTTCGGCGGTTTGCACGGCGCGCCCCGACGCGGTTTCCTTCCCAGGATGTCCGATCAGTGGGACCAGCAGGCACCGTCGATCAATCTGCGGGAGCCCGACGACCTCGACGTGGAGCCGCCGCAGCAGAGCACCGACCTGGTCCCGGTTCCGCAACCCGAGCCCGACGACGACGCCCTCCGACGCGGCGACGTCGACGCCTGGGGGCGGAGCGAACGCATGCGCGA
>DATFVT010000223.1:0-3458 GCA_035260105.1 Acidimicrobiia bacterium | reverse complement strand
GAGCGTCTGCTCGATGAGCACCCGCCGCCGGTCGTCGGTGTCGCGGACGCGACGGACGAACCCGACGCCTTCCAACCGGTCGACGACGGCGGTGACGGCGCCGGTCGTCAGATGCGCAGCGCGTGCAAGATCTCCGGCGGTCATCGGCCCCCGCCGGTTGAGGATCTCGAGCACGCGATGGTCGGTGCGGTTGACGCCCATGCGCTCGGCGATCATCTGGTTCACGAGGTCGACCGCGCTCGTGAACGCGCGGCACGCCTCCATGGTTTCGAGAAATAGGTCACGTTTCGAACGTCTTGACACGTAGCTATTTCACTTCATAAGGTAAACGGCGTCAAGTTGATTCGATGAGTTCCGCGCCGAGGCAGGGTCGAAGCGGAGCACCGACATCCGGCACAACTCCGAGACGCAGAGGTTCCCTCCATGCTGAAGCGCCTTGCCCGTCTTTGCTATCGCCGCCGCTGGCGCGTGCTTGCGGCATGGATCGCCTTTCTGGTCGTCGTCAGCTTCGTCGGCAGCGCCGCCGGCGGCGTCTTCCGGAACGAGTTCTCGTTGTCGGGCTCCGAGAGCAAGCAGGCACAGCAGTTCCTCGAGACGCACGGGTTCAACGCCCGGGCCGGGTTCACCGGGCACATCGTGTTCGAAGCCCGGGACGGTGTGACCGACCCGAACGTCCAGCGCGCGATGGAGGACCTGTTCGCGCGTATCGAGCGCACCGTGCCCCGCGTGCAGGTCGTCAGCCCCTACGCCGCGGAGAACGCCAGGCAGATCTCACAGAACGGCCGGATCGCGTACGCCGAGGTCAACCTGGCCGACCGGCCTGACAAGGAGTTCCAGTCCGCTGCCGACAAGATCAAGGCCGAGGCGCAGGACGTCAAGGTGTCCGGCCTGCGCGTCGAGCTCGGCGGCGAGCTCTTCGGGGACCAGGAGCTGCCGGCGAGCGAGGCGATCGGCATCCTCCTCGCGATCGTCGTGCTGCTCGTCGCCTTCGGTTCCGTCCTGGCCGCGGGCCTGCCGATCATGACCGCGTTGTTCGGGATCGGGACGGGGATCGCGCTCGTGCAGCTGGCCGCGAACGGCCTGACGATGCCCGACTTCACGAACCAGGCCGTCGCCATGATCGGACTCGGCGTCGGCATCGACTACGCCCTCCTGATCGTCACGCGCTACCGGCAGGCGCTCCGCGACGGTCATCAACCCGAGGGCGCGGTCGCGCTGGCGGCCGACACGGCGGGTCGCTCCGTCGTGTTCGCCGGTACGACCGTCGTGATCGCCGTGCTCGGCATGCTCCTGATCAACGTGCCGGCCGTTCGCGGCCTCGCCGTGGGAATCGCGCTCGGGGTTCTGCTGACGATGCTGGCGGCGATCACCCTGTTGCCGGCGGTGCTGGGCTTCGTCGGCCGGAACATCGACAAATTCGGGCTCCCGCACAAGAAGCGTGCCGAAGGCGAGTACCACGAGTCGTTCTGGCACCGCTGGAGCCGGGTCATCCAGCACCGCCCGTGGCCGGGCGCCATCGCAAGCCTGGTCGTGCTCCTCGTCCTGGCGGCACCCGTGCTCTCGATGAGGCTGGCGTTCGCCGACGCCGGCAACCGTCCGACGTCCGACACGACCCGGCGGGCGTACGACCTGCTCGTCGAGGGCTTCGGCCCCGGCTTCAACGGGCCGATGATCCTCGCCGTCGACCTGCCCGGCGGCCAGGCCGACTTCCCGGTCGCACAGCAGGTCGCAGAGCGGGCGCGGGCTGCGAAGGACGTCGCGTTCGTCACGCCGCCGCAACCGAACCAGAGCGGCGACGCCGCGATCATGCAGGTGTTCTCGACGCACTCGCCGCAGGACAAGGAGACGGCGGACCTGGTCGACCGTCTGCGCGACGACGTCATCCCGGCCGCCACGCGCGGCACCGACGTCGACGTGAAGGTCGGCGGTCTCGAAGCAGGAGCGACCGACTACTCGAACTACACGGCGGAGCGCCTTCCCGTGTTCATCGGGCTGGTGCTGCTCCTGTCGTTCCTGCTGCTCATGGTCGTGTTCCGCAGCCTGCTCGTACCGCTGAAGGCTGTGATCATGAACCTGCTGTCGATCGGGGCTGCCTACGGCGTGATCGTCGCTGTGTTCCAGTGGGGTTGGGGGAAGGACCTCCTCGGCGTCGCCAAAGCCGGCCCGGTCGAGGCCTGGGCACCGATGATGTTGTTCGCCATCGTGTTCGGTCTCTCGATGGACTACGAGGTCTTCCTCCTTTCCCGCATGCGGGAGGAGTACGACAAGACCGGCGACAACGGCACCGCAGTCGCGGATGGTCTGGCGGCGACCGCGCGGGTCATCACCGCCGCGGCGTTGATCATGATCCTCGTGTTCAGCGCCTTCGTGCTCGGCGACGACCGCGCCATCAAGCTGTTCGGGTTCGGGCTCGCGGTTGCGGTGTTCCTCGACGCGACGATCGTCCGGTTGATTCTCGTGCCGGCGACGATGGAGCTGCTCGGCAACGCCAACTGGTGGATCCCGAAGTGGCTGGACCGGATCCTGCCCACCGTCCGCGTCGAGCCGGAAGCCGACATCGACGCCGAGCTGCGCCAGCTCGACGAGGAAGAGAAGGAGCGGGTCGGCGCCCGGTAGCCGGCCCGCCAGAGCGGCGGGCTACTGCCCTTCGATCAATCGCTGCCAGATGTTGGACGTGGCGGGCGCCAGTCGCACCCGCAGGCGCGTCGTCTGGTCGAGTCGGATCCGCGTCGTGGCGCGGTTGCCGTCGATCGTGTCGACCCCGCGGCCGTCGGAGATCCGCCAGTCCGACGGCACCTCGACGTTCACGGTGACGTCGTCGGGTGCGACGCCCGGCTGGCGGACGAGATCGAGTGTGTACCAGTCGTTCCGGTCGGCGCGGACGGTTCCCGCGAGGTCGAGCGCGAGTGTCTTCGACGCGCCGGCCGGCACGTCGAGGAAGGCGGCGTACACGTGTCGATCGAGCTCGGTTGTCGAGTCGAGGCCCTCCGCGCTGCCGTCGAACGACGCCGCCGTCATCCCCAGAGGCGTGTAGACGGACACGTACGAGCGGTTCTGGCCGGCGGCGAAGCGGGGGTCGTACGGGCCGATGACCGTGGTCGGCAGGCCGGTGGCGGGCGCGGTGTTCTCGAGCGTCACCTCGACCCGACCCGTGAGGCGCGCGTCGCTGCCGCCCGCGACGGGGTCCAGCCGGATCGTCTGTGTCACGTGGCGTCGCAGGTAGTAGTCGATCTTGTTGCCGGCGGCGTTCTGGGCAGTGACCAGAAGTGAGTCACCACGCACTGCCGGGACCTTGCCCGCGACGCCGAGCCTCACCGCGAGCGCCTCTTCTTCCCGGCTCGAGAACGCGAGGATCAGGTGTCCTCGCCGGGCGGCGCGCCCGAGCACGCGTGCGATCTTCGCCGGGTTCCCGAGCGGCGCGTCCGTCGCCCGGTCGACGACGGCATGCGCCACGTCGC
>DATFVT010000222.1:0-4790 GCA_035260105.1 Acidimicrobiia bacterium | reverse complement strand
CGCCGCGTTCCTGCTGCTGATCGTCCGGCCGCAGCGACGGCAGATGGCAGCGCACCGGGCGCTGGTCGCGAGCCTGCGCGTCGGGGACGACGTCATGACGTCCAGCGGCATCTACGGGACCATCCGGAGCCTCGACGAAGGGGCGGTCGACCTCGAGGTCTCGCCCGGCGTGGTCCTGCGGGTCGCGCGGGGTGCGATCTCGCAGCGCACGGAGGACATCGAGGAAGAGACCCACCCGACGGACGACGACGCCAGCGAGCTCGGCGACGGCGAGAGCTGACGGTGCGGAAGTACTGGGCGTATCTCATCGGGAGCGTGGCGGTCGTCGTGATCGCGCTGGCGGCCACGATCGCCGCCGGCAACGTTCCAGTGCTCGGCCTCGACCTGCAGGGTGGCATCTCGGTGCGCCTGTTCCCCGCCGGCAATCCCGCCAGCAGCTCGCTCGACACGGCCAAGAACATCATCGACCGACGTGTGAACGGCCTCGGCGTCTCCGACGCCGAGGTGACCCGCGAGGGCAACAACATCGTCATCGACCTCCCGGGTGTGAAGGACCGCGACAAGGCGAAGCGGCTCGTGGGCCGCACGGCGGAGCTCCGGTTCCGTCCCGTGCTCGCCGAGCTCCCGCCCGCGCAGCGCGGCGCCCCAGCCGCCGACGACGCGACGAAGGCGGCGATCGCGTCGTGCAACCCGTCGGCGATCCCGAACCCGCAGGCGATCCCGAACACGGCGGCGGGAGACGACAAGGGGGACGCGTGTGTCGTGCTCCCGGGACGCGCCCAGGAAAAGCAGCAGGTCCGTTACTTCCTCGGCCCCGCCGCGCTCACCGGGAAGGACACGTCGGGGGCGAAGTCCGAGTTCGCCCAGGGCCAGGGCTACGCCGTCTCGCTCAACCTCAAGGGCTCCGGTCAGGACAAGTTCAATCAGCTCGCGCAGGAGTCGTTCCCGAAGCAGCCGCCGCAGAACTCGGTCGCGATCGTGCTCGACGGCGTCGTGCAGTCGGCTCCGAGGTTCCAGACGGCGAACTTCGGCTCGGGTCCGGTGCAGATCACGGGCAGCTTCACCCAGGGTGAAGCCGGTGACCTCGCCAACATCCTCCAGTACGGCGCGCTCCCGGTGAAGTTCGACGAGAAGCAGCAGACGGTCGAGAGCGTCTCGCCGACGCTCGGGAGCGATCAGCTGAGGTCGGGCATCGCCGCGGGCATCGTCGGCCTCGCGCTCGTTGCCCTCTACATGCTGCTCTACTACCGCCTGCTCGGCGTCGTCGTGATCCTCGGGCTCGGGCTGAGTGCAGGCGCGACGTACGCGCTCGTGGCGTACCTCAGCAACTCGGGCGCGAACTTGACCTTGTCGCTGGCCGGGGTGACCGGGCTCATCGTCTCGGTGGGCATCACCGTCGACTCGTACGTCGTGTACTTCGAACGCCTGAAGGACGAGGTCCGGACGGGCAAGACCGTCCGCTCGTCGGTCGATCGCGGATTCAGCCGCGCGTTCCGGACGATCCTCGCCGCCGACCTGGTCTCGCTCATCGGCGCCGGTGCGCTCTATTTCCTCGCGTCCGGCTCGGTCAAGGGCTTTGCGTTCTTCCTCGGTCTCTCGACGCTGCTCGACCTCTTGGTCGCGTACTTCTTCATGCACCCGCTCGTCGTCATCCTGTCGCGCCGGAGAGCGCTCGTCCGGGTGCCGGTCGTCGGCATCGGCTCCGGGCTCGACGCGAGAGAGGCGACGGCGTGAGCCCGCTGCCCGACGGGCGGCGGCACCGGCCGGCCGACTTCTACCACGAGCGCACGAACTTCGACTTCACGGGACGACCGTGGCGGTGGGCGATCCTCTCGGGCACCGTGATCGTGATCGCGCTCGCCGCCATCTTCACGCGCGGGCTCAACCTCGGGATCGACTTCGAGGGCGGCACGTCGTGGCAGGTGCCCGTCAAGGGCAAGTCCGCGTCCGTGAGCGACGTCCGCAGCTTGATCGGCCCGCTCGGCCTCGGCGACGCCAAGGTGCTGATCCTCAGGGGCGACTCGGGGACGTCGGTTCGGGTGCAGTCGAAGGACGTCAGACCGAGCGAAGAGGACGCCGTCACCGACGCGCTGGCGAAGTACGGCGGCGCGCAGCGGACCGACGTGAGCGTCAGCACCGTCGGCCCGACCTTTGGCAATCAGGTGCGCGACAACGCGGTCAAGGCGCTCATCGTGTTCTTCGGCCTCATCGCCTTGTACCTGTCGATCCGGTTCGAATGGAAGATGGCAGTCGCGGCGATCGTCGCCGTCGTGCACGACATCATCGTCACGGTCGGCGTCTATGCGATCACCGGCTTCGAGGTAACGCCGGCAACTGTGGTCGCCTTCCTGACGATCCTCGGGTTCTCGCTGTACGACACCGTGGTCGTCTTCGACAAGATCAAGGAGAACGTCTCGACGATCGGGACGGTACGCGGCGACTCGTACTCGAAGATGGTGAACCGGTCGATGAACCAGGTGCTCATGCGGTCGTTGAGCACCTCGTTCGTGGCTGTGCTCCCCGTGGCGTCGCTGCTCTTCGTCGGGTCCGGGCTGTTCGGCGCGCTGGCATTGCGGGATTTCGCGCTCGCGCTGTTCGTCGGCCTCCTGACAGGTGCCTACTCGTCGATCTTCGTGGCGACGCCGCTGCTCGCGTGGTGGAAGGAGCGTGAGCCGCGCTACCGGGCGCTTCGGGAGCGCTCGGCGGCCCAGCTCGCGCGGGACGAGACCACGGGCGAGGTGGCAGCGAGCGAGCCGGAGCCGGCCGAGGAGCTCGAGCCCGAGCCGGCGACGGCCGGCGTGCCCGCGGCGGCACCGGCGCGGACACCTCCGGAGCGTCCGAGCGCGCCCCGGCCCACGAGCGGCGCGCCGGCAAGGGCGCGCGCCCCCCGCCCCCGGCAGCAACGGCGCCGAAAGCGCAGGTAGGAGCGGCGAGGAAGGGCCCCGCCGGTAGCCTGGTTCCATGAGCAGCACCGAGCCGCGGGTCGAGGCACGACCCGATCGGCGCTCGGTCCTGCCCTGGCGCCGGCACCACGTCGACGTCGAGGTCGCGCCGCTCGTGGCCGCATACCGCGACCGGCATCGAAAGGCCGACACGGCTCTCATCGAGCGGGCGTTCGACGTCGCCCGCGTCGCCCACGCCGACCAGGTCCGCCGGTCGGGTGAGCCGTACATCGCGCATCCGCTCGGGGTGGCCATGATCCTCGCCGGGCTCGGCCTCGACGACATCACGATCGCGGCCGCGCTCCTCCACGACGCCGTCGAGGACACGACCGTGACGGCCGATGACCTGCAGGACCAGTTCGGCCCCGACGTCGCCGCCATCGTCGACGGCGTCACGAAGCTGGACCGGCTCCAGTTCGACTCCAAGGAAGCACAGCAGGCGGCGTCGCTCCGCAAGATGCTCGTCGCCATGGCGAAGGACATTCGCGTCCTGCTCATCAAGCTCGCCGACCGCCTCCACAACATGCGCACGATCTCGTCGCTCCCCAAGGCGAAGCAGCAGCGGATCGCCCGGGAGACGCTCGACATCTACGCGCCGCTCGCGCATCGTCTCGGGATCGCCGACGTGAAGTGGCAGCTCGAGGACCTCGCTTTCGACGTGCTCCACCCGAAGCGCTACGCCGAGATCGAGCAGATGGTCACGGCGCGCGCTCCCGAGCGTGAGGAGTACCTCGAGCAGGTGCTCACCGAGCTGCGCACGCGGCTTGCCGGTCTGCGCATCGACGCCGACGTCAGCGGCCGCCCGAAGAACTACTGGTCCATCTACGAGAAGATGGTCGTCCAGGGCAAGGAGTTCGAGGACGTCCAAGACCTCCTCGGCGTACGCGTCGTCGTCGAGTCCGTGAAGGACTGCTACGCCGCGCTCGGGTCCATCCACGCAATGTGGAAGCCGGTGCAGGGCCGGTTCAAGGACTACATCGCGATGCCGAAGTTCAACCTCTATCAGTCGTTGCACACGACCGTTGTCGGCCCACAAGGAAAGCTCGTCGAGGTGCAGATCCGTACCGAGGAGATGCACCGGCGCGCCGAGTACGGCGTCGCCGCGCACTGGGGCTACAAGGAGCAGGAGTCGCCCGCCCAGGACATGGTGTGGCTCGAGCGGATGGTCGACTGGCAACAGGAGACGACCGATCCGGGCGAGTTCATGGAGTCGCTCAAGATCGACCTCGAGCAGGACGAGGTCTTCGTCTTCACACCGAAGGGCAAGGTCATCACCCTGGCGACCGGCGCGACACCGGTCGACTTCGCCTACACCATCCACACGGAGGTCGGGCACCGCTGCATCGGCGCCAAGGTGAACGGACGTCTCGTGCCGCTCGACTCGGCGCTCGCGTCGGGCGACACCGTCGAGATCTTCACCAGCAAGGTCGAAGGTGCCGGGCCGAGCCGCGACTGGTTGCAGTTCGTCCACACGCCGCGCGCCCGCAGCAAGATCCGCCAGTGGTTCTCACGGGAGCGCCGCGAGGACGCCATCGAGACCGGACGGGACGAGCTGGTCAAGGCGTTCCGCAAGGAGGGCCTCCCGGTGCAGAAGCTCGCCCGCTCGTCTGCGCTGAGCGCGGTCGTCGAGGCCATGAGCTACGCCGACCTCGACGCTCTGTACGCGGCGGTGGGGGAGGGGCACGTCTCACCCCGGACGGTCGTGCAGCGCGTGCAGCGCGAGCTGCGCGGCGGCGAGGAGCAGCTGCCCGTCACGGTGCAGCGGCCGCCGCGGGCTCTGCGGCGGCGCACCGTCGGAGTGCACGTCGAGGGCCTCGACGACGTCATGGTGCGGCTGTCGCGCTGCTG
>DATFVT010000221.1:0-2748 GCA_035260105.1 Acidimicrobiia bacterium | reverse complement strand
GCCGACGTGCCGCCGACGGCGCACCCGCTGCCGCTCGTGAACGTGTTCCGACCGGACGATCCGCGTCCCGGGCTGGACCGCGACGAGGTGTTAGCCGAGGCGCCGGCGACGGAGGACGGCCAGTTCCGCGTCCCGCGCATCCTGGGTGAAGCGTTGTGAGTGCGCACGACATCGCGACCGTCGTGCGCGCCGGCGAGCGTCTGGCGCAGGACGTCATCGAGGAGTACCTGGCCGCGGTCGACGAACGCGAGGCGCAGCTGCACGCGTTCAATCACGTGCTGGCCAACGAGGCGCGCGAGGCCGCCGCCGTCGTGGACGCGGCAGTCGCGCGCGGCGACGATCCAGGGCCGCTGGCTGGAGTGCCCATCGCGCTGAAGGACAACCTGTGCACGCGCGGGGTCCCCACGACGTGCTCGTCGAAGATCCTCGAAGGGTGGCGCCCGCCGTACTCCGCCACCGTGGTCGAGCGCGTGGTGGCCGCCGGCGCCGTCCCGATCGGCAAGACGAACCTCGACGAGTTCGCCATGGGCTCGTCCACCGAGAACTCGGCGTTCGGCCCCACCCGCAACCCGCGCTGCCCCGACCGCGTGCCGGGCGGCTCGAGCGGCGGGTCGGCGGCCGCCGTCGCCGCCGGCTTCGCGTCGGTGGGGCTCGGCTCCGACACGGGCGGGTCCATCCGCCAACCGGCCGCCCTGAGCGGTGTGGTCGGCATCAAGCCGACCTACGGGCTCGTCTCGCGCTACGGCCTCATCGCGTTCGCGAGCTCGCTCGACCAGATCGGCCCGCTCACCGAGTCGGTGAGCGACGCCGCGCTGATGCTCGAGGTGATCGCCGGGCACGACCCGCTCGACTCGACGTCGATCCCCGAGCCCGCGCCCGGCCTGCGCGAGATGCTGCACGCGGGGGTGGACGGGCTGCGCGTGGGCATCGTCGAGGAGCTCGCCGACGCCGACGGCGTCCAGCCGGACGTGGCGGCGGCCGTCGAGCAGGCGGCGCTCGCGCTCGAGAAGGAGGGCGCGACGGTCGAGCGGGTGTCGGTGCCGAGCGCGGCGTACGGCTTGTCGGCGTACTACCTGATCGCACCGGCCGAGGCGTCGAGCAACCTCGCCCGTTACGACGGCGTCCGCTACGGGCTGCGGGTGGACGGGCCCGACACGGGGACGATGAACGCCCGCACCCGCGACGCAGGATTCGGCCCCGAGGTCAAGCGCCGCATCATGCTCGGGACGTACGCGCTGTCGGCCGGCTACTACGACGCGTACTACGGCCAGGCCCAACGCGTCCGCACGCTCATCATCCGCGACTTCGGTCGCGCGTACGAGCACTTCGACGCGCTGCTCGGTCCGACGTCACCGACGACGGCGTTCGAGCTCGGCGCGAGGACGGACGACCCGCTGTCGATGTACCTGTCGGACGTGTGCACGGTGCCCACGAGCCTGGCCGGCCATCCTGCCGCCAGCGTGCCGTTCGGCGTCGACGGCGACGACCTCCCGATCGGCGTGCAGGTCCTCGCGCCGGCGCTGGGGGAACAGGTGATGTTCCGGGTCGCGCGCGTGATCGAGGCGGCGGCACCGTGACCGGCCGGTGGACCTCAGGCGCGGAAATGCACGAGCGCCTGGTTCAGGACGTCCGGCTGCTCCCACTGCAGGAAGTGACCGGCGCCGGGCACGACGAGCGGGCCGATGCACTCGGTGAACGCGACGCGCGCCCGGTCGGGGAACGAGGGCGGGACCACGGCGTCCTCGGGGCCGTACAACACGAGCGCCGGCACGGGGCACGGCTCGAAGAGCTTCGGCGCGTCCTCCATCGGACGGTTGCCGTACGCGGTCTCGTAGCTGCCCCAGCTGGCGCGCATGCGGTCGGCGTCGGCGAACGGCTCGGTCATGAAGTCGACGTCTTCGGGCGCGAAGTGCCCGGGCGCGGCCCACAGGCGGTGCCCGTACATGCCGGCGACCCAGGCGCGCCGCCGCTCGGGCGTGTCGAGCTCGGCGATGAGCGCCTCGGGCTCCTTTCCCTGACGGCGGAAGTAGTCGGCGGTCGGGCGTGTGTCCCGCTCGTCGTCGGGCGGGATGCCGGCAGCCTCGAAGACCTCGTCGCGGAGGATGACGAGCGTGTTGAAGACGCAGAGGCGCTCCACGAAGCCGGGGTAGCGCAGGGCGAGGTCGTAGAGGACCACCCCGCCGAGGTCGCCGCCCACGAGCGTGCACCGGTCGTGGCCGAGGACGTCGTGGACGAGCGCGTACAGGTCGAGGGAGTACGCGGTCACGTCGTAGAACCCGTCGGGCGCGAGGTCGGAGTCGCCATAGCCGCGCAGGTCGGGCGCGATCACCTCGAAGCCGGCGTCGGCGAGCGGCCCGATGTTGTGCCACCAGATGCGCTTCGTCTCGGGGTAGCCGTGGATCAGGACGATCGGCGTGCCGCCCGCACCTTCGTGCACGTAGGCGAGCGACACTCCGTTGCGCACCTCGTCGCGCGCGACCGTGAACGCGCTCGGGTCGGGCCGTTCGGGCACGGCGGGAGTCTCCCATGACGGCCACGGCGACCACGACGTGGGAGGCCGTCATCGGCCTCGAGGTGCACGTGGAGCTGGCGACGGCGACGAAGCTGTTCTGCTCGTGCAAGAACGAGTTCGGAGCCGAGCCGAACACGAACATCTGCCCGGTGTGCCTCGGGCTGCCCGGCTCCCTGCCGGTGCTCGGCGAGCGGGCGGTGGAGTTCGCCCTGCGGGTCGGCGAGGCGCTGCAGTGC
>DATFVT010000220.1:0-2232 GCA_035260105.1 Acidimicrobiia bacterium | reverse complement strand
ATCACACCACTCGGTCGTTGCCGCCGTCGATCGGGATCTGCGCTCCGGTTGTCTTCGCGAAGGTCGGTGAGCAGAGCGCAACGATCACCGCGGCGACGTCATGA
Source organism: Acidimicrobiia bacterium (assembly GCA_035260105.1). Taxonomy (GTDB): domain Bacteria; phylum Actinomycetota; class Acidimicrobiia; order IMCC26256; family JACDBD01; genus JALZAA01. The sequence continues at coordinate 2,128 of DATFVT010000220.1, read as the reverse complement.
CTGGTTACTTCAACACCGAGCAAGTTGTTCGTCTTGTAGTCCTCGATCGTCAACCCGTAGCTGGCGGCCCGGGAGCGTAACCTGTCCTCGTCCCAGATCGCGGTGTCGAAGACCGCGTTCGGGTGAACGACATTGACGCGGATGTCGCGTTCGCCCCACTCGAGCGCGCTCACGCGAGCCAGCTGGGTGAGCGACGCCTTCGACGCCGAGTAAGCGGCCGCACCCGGGCCCGGTGCCGCGACGTTCTTCGACGCGTTCACGACGACCCGACCACCGCTCGGTGCGCACGCCAGGAGCTCGATGCTGGCACGGAGTACCGAGAGATTGGCGTCGACGTTCACAGCCATCACGTGGCGCCACGCTTCGAGCGAGAGCGACTCGACGGGGCACGAGGGTGGGAACACACCAGCGTTCAGGACGAGCATGTCGAGCCCGCCGAAGCGGGCTACACCGAGCTCCAGCGCATGCTCGATCTCGGCTTCGTTGGTTACGTCGCACTCGATACCGAGCAGGTCGGTGGTTGTCGACGCCGCTATCACGGGGTTGCGGTCGAGGGCAATTACTGCCGCGTCCTGCGAGCGGAGTGCCTCCACCGTCGCCCGTCCGATACCCGAAGCGCCACCGGTGACGAGGGCGACCTCGCCGGCGAACAAGGCCGGCGCGCCGGCCCTGGCGAGCTTGGCCTGTTCGAGCTCCCAGTACTCGACGTCGAAGAGATCACCCTCTGGGAGCGCCTGCCACTCCTCGAGTGCATTCGCCCGTTCGATGGCATCGAGCGTGTGCAGCGCTATGTCGGCCCCGATCGCGGCTTCCCGAGCGGTCCGTCCGACCGCCAGCAGGCCGAGCTCGGCGTCGATTACCACCCTCGGGGCTGGGTCAAGCATCGTAAGCGGCTGAGCACTCCGGACGCGATGACGGTCGAAGTAGGAGCGATAGTCGCGTGCGTACGCCTCCACGTCGCGCCCGAGCATCGGGACGCGCTTCGTGCGTATGACGTGGTCTGGAGTCATTGGTCCATGACTGACGAGCTGCAACGCGTCGGGACGGGCCAGAAAGGCCCGGGTGCGCGGCGTCGACGTGGTCATCACGACCATCGGCGCGCCGGCGACGGTCGAGATATCACGACGTAGAGTCGCCCGCGCCGTGCGAGCGCGCCCTGCGCCATCGTCGTCGGAGTCGACCGTCGCGAGATTCCAAGCTTGCGACTTGGCGAGGAAAGCCTCGGCGACCGTGACGAGCTCGATCATCCGGTCATAGGACTCCCGCGCGTTATCGCCGAACGAAAAGAGGCCGTGCTGGAGGAGCACCATGCCGATGGTCTCGTCGCACCACTGCGTCTCCAACTCGGCTGCACATCGGCGCGCGAGTGCGAAGCCCGGCATGACGTAGTCGACGACAACCACGCGGTCGCCGTAGATGTCCTCGACGAAGGCGCGCCCGCTCGGCGTGTTCGTGATGCTCAACAGCGCGTCGGCATGCGTGTGGTCGACGTAGCGCGCTGGGATCAGCGCGTGCAGGATCGCCTCAACGGACGGGGCAGGTGCATCGGCGCGCGTGCACGCCAGCCTGAGCTGCTCGGCCATGGTCGCGTCACTCAGCTCGGGCAGCGCTCCCAGCTCGAGCAAGTGGGCAAGGCGGACCGGCGCGAAGCCGGCGGCGGTAATGGTCGCGAGGTCTGATCCCGATCCCTTCACGTACAGCACGTCGGCCACCTGTCCGAACAAATCTGGCTCTCGCAGCTTCACCGAGGTGTTGCCGCCGCCGTGCATCACGAGGGCGCGCTCGGCCCCGAGCAACCGCGATGTGTACACCCGCAGCCCCAGCGGCCCGTCGAACGCCGCGCTGTCGGCGTCGGACCAGAGGCTCCGCACGACCCGCAGTCTGACAGAGCTCACGCGTGCCGAGGAGCCCGGTCTCCGAAGGGAGAACACGGCGGCGCGACCGGTGTGCGATCCAAGGAAGTATCATCGGTGCTCATGACGGACGCGCCGCTGCTCACGATCACCGACGCCGCCCGCGAGAAGATTCTCGATGCACGCGCCGGCGAGCACGATGCCGACTCGTTGGCGCTGTGGGTCGACGTGAGCGGCGTTGAGGGAGATTCATTCACTTACGAGATGTACCTCCG
>DATFVT010000219.1:0-2473 GCA_035260105.1 Acidimicrobiia bacterium | reverse complement strand
CTCGTCTCGGAAGCGGCCGACTGCCTCGCCGGCTTCGCCGACGACCCGGCAGGCCTGGTCGTTGCGTGCCGCCGGCTGCTCTCGCACCATCCGGCGGCGGGCGCGCTCTGGTGGTTGTGCGCGCGCGTGCTCGCTGCCGCGGACCCTGCCGACGCGGCGTGGGAGGCGTGGCAGCTCGTCAACGACGACCGGACCTCCGACCGCCTGGCCGGCCTCCTGCCGTTCCCGCACGACGAGCCGGTCGCGGTGCTCGGCTGGCCCGACCTCGCCGGTGCCGCTCTGGCCGAGCGGCCCGATCTCGACGTCGTGGCCGTCCGCCGCCGTGCCGGTGACGACCACCGGCGGGCCCGCCTCGCCCGCCGCGAGGCGTCGATCCGGATCGTGAACGACGTCGACGCTGCCGCCCTGGAGCCGTCGCACCTGCTCGTCGAGGCGACGGCGGCCGGGCCGCGGCGGGCGGTGGTTCCCGCCGGCGCGGGCGAGCTGGTCGACACGCTCGCCGCGAGCGGGGCGGTCGGCTGGCTCGTCGCCGGCGTCGGGCGCGTGCTGCCCGAGCGTCTCTTCACGGCGGTGCAGTCCGAGCTCGAACGAGACGCCGAGGAGCACCCGCCGGTCGACGTGATGGAGGTGACGCGCTTCGCCCGCGTCGCCGGCCCCGCCGGCTTCGACGCGCCGGACGCTCTGCTCCGGCGGGTCGACTGCCCCGTCGCCCCGGAGCTGCTCCGCCTCGCCTGAGGTCGCCGCTCAGTCGGGCGGCGAGGCGGGCGGCAACGGTGTGGGCGGCGGCGGTGGTCGGCGTGGCGCCTCGGGTGGCACGTACTGGGGCGGCGGCCGTTCGGTGCGCGTCCACTGCTTCGATCGGACCATCTGCACCTCCCGCATGACGCGCCGGCTCACGAACCGGCGGGCCACGGCGCGGATCGGTGGGAACAGCAGCAGCAGGCCCAGGGCGTCGGTCACGAAACCGGGGATGACCAGGAGCACGCCGGCTACGAGGATGAGCGCGCCGTCGAACACCTCGGCGGCCGGGAGGCGGCCCGCCATCCGCTGCTCGCGGATCCGGGCCATGACGCCCAGCCCCTGACGCTTCACGAGCCACGCACCGATCAGGGAGACGAGGATCAGCAGGCCGATCGTGTTGACGACGCCGATCAGCTGTCCGATCTGGATCATCACCGCGATCTCGACGACCCCGACGACGATGGCGAGCGCAACGACAAACGCGACCACGAGCCGATGGTACCGCCGCGTGTCCCGCCCTACGCCTCCAGCGCCAGCGTCCCTCGTTGGTCGTCGTCGTCCTCGTCGGCGTTCAAGCCGACCAGCGACCGCGTGCGCTTGTCGATGGGCGCCGGCGCCGGGATCTCTGCGTCGCTCACGCCCAACTCGGTGAACCGGCGGCTCTGGACGAGCACGCGGTGCTCGAGGGAGCCGGCGGCGTCGTTGTACGCCTCGAGGGCGCGGTCGAGGCTCCGGCCGAGGCGGCTGAAGTGCTTGACGAACGTGAGCACTCGGTCCTGCATCTCACGCCCCGCGTCCGCGATCTGACGCGCGTTGTCGGCCAATGCCTCCTGCTGCCAGCCGTACGCGACCGCGCGCAGCAACGCGATCAGCGTCACCGGGGTCGCGAGGAGCACCTTGTTCGCGACCGCGTGCTCGAGGAGCGCAGGGTCGTGCTCGAGGGCGGCTCCGAGCAGGGAATCGCCGGGAACGAACAGCACCACGAAGTCGGGTGCGTCCGGGAACTGCGTCCAGTACGACTTCGCCGCGAGGCGGTCGACGTGTGTTCGCACCTGCCGCGCGTGCTGCACCATCTTGGCCTTGCAGCCGGCGTCGTCCGGCGCCTCGACCGCCTCCAGGTAGGCGTCGAGCGCGACCTTGGCGTCCACCACGACCGTCTTCTCGCCGGGGAGGTGGACGACGACGTCGGGACGGATGCGACCGTCCTCGGTGGCGAGGGTGGACTGCTCGTCGAAGTCGCAGTGCGGAAGCATCCCCGCCATCTCGACCACGCGGCGCAGCTGCATCTCGCCCCAGCGTCCGCGTGCCTGCGGGCTGCGGAGCGCGGTGACGAGGCTGCCCGTCTGGTCCCGCAGGAGCTCCTGGCTCTCGTAGAGCGACCGCACCTGCTGGCTGAGGCCGGCGTACGCCTCGCGCCGGCTCACCTCCAGCTGCTCGAGACGGGAGCCGATCTGCCCGAGCGACTCGGCGATCGGCTGCACCATGTGCTCGACGGCCATCTGCCGCTTCTCGAGCTCGGCGGCGGCGAGATCGTGTTGGCTCTTCAGGCGCGCCTCGTTCGTCGTCATGAGCCCGCGGAGGAGGCGGGCCTCGTCGATCGGGGGCCGGCGCACGACCGCGACGAGCGCCCCGACGAGGATCACGATGACGGCCACGAGGATCAGGATTCCGACGGTCATGCACCCATTCTGAGGAGGGGGTGTGACAGCAACGGGGATGGTGGCGGTCAGCC
>DATFVT010000218.1:0-4056 GCA_035260105.1 Acidimicrobiia bacterium | reverse complement strand
TCGACGTCGCGCACGCCGGCCGGCAGCAGCGAGCGGCCGTCGCGGGTCAACGCCCGCCGCGCACCGTCGTCGACCGTCACGCGCCCCGACGCACCCTGCGCGAACGCGATCCACAGCTTCCGGCTCGGCAGGCGGTGCCGGCGCGGGCGAACGACGGTTCCGACCGGTTTGCCCGCGACAGCGTCGAGCACGACCGACGGCGACTCCGCCGATGCGATCACGGCGCGCACGCCCGACCAGGCGGCGATCTTCGCCGCCGCCAGCTTGCTCGCCATGCCCCCGCTTCCACGGATCGTGCCCGACGCGCCGGCGACGGCCTCGAGCGCGGCGTCCACCTCGGCGATCTCCTCGATGAGCGACGCTTCGGCGTCGAGGCGGGGATCGGCCGTGTACAGCCCGGCCGTGTCGGTGAGCATCACGAGGAGGTCCGCGCCCACCAGGTGCGAGACGAGCGCCGCCAGCCGATCGTTGTCGCCGTAGCGGATCTCGTCGTCGGCGACCGTGTCGTTCTCGTTCACGACGGGGATCACGCCGAGATCGAGGAGCCGCCGGAGGGTCTCGCGGGCGTGGAGATACTGCGCCCGCTGTACGAAGTCGTGCGGTGTCAGCAGGACCTGGCCCGCGACGAGCCCGTGCTCGGACAGGATCCCCCCGATGCGCTCCATGAGCTTCGGCTGGCCCACGGCGGCGACGGCCTGCAGGGTGCCGACGTCGGTCGGGCGGGTCGGCATCGCGAGCGCGGGAAGGCCCGCCGCGATGGCGCCCGAGCAGACGAGCACGACCTCGTGCCCGGCGTGCTGCGCGGCGGCGAGCTCGCCGCAGAGCTTGAGCACGGCGGCGTCGTCGAGCTCGCCCTGCTCGGTGGTGATCGACGACGACCCGACCTTGACGACGATCTTCGAAGGCGACGAGGACCGCTCGACCATCAGCCGAGGCCCTCGACGTACTCGAGCTCGACCGGGCCGATGCGGACGGTGTCGCCTTCACGCGCGCCCGCTCGCGCAAGCGCGCGCTCGACGCCCATCCGGCGGAACCGGTCCTGGACGTACGCCAGCGCCTCCTCGTTGGTCAGGTCTGCCATCGCGACGACCCGCTCGGCGGTCTTCCCCGTGACCCGCCACGCGCCGTCGTCGTCTCGGGCGACAGAGAAGCCCTCCTCGACCGGGCGGAGCACCGCGAACGGCTCGCGCTCGGGCTCCCGGGCCCGGGCCTCGGCGACCATGTCACCCAGCGTCCCGACGAGCGCGTCGAGCCCCTGGCGCGTGACGGCGGAGACCCGCCGGCCCTCGAAGTCGTGCAAGGCGACGTCGGCCTTGCTGCCGACGACGAGTCGGGGCCGCTCGAGCAGTTCGGGGCGGTAGCGACCGAGCTCCTCGAGCAGCACGCGTTCCTGTTCCTCCGGGCTGTCGGCGTCGTCGTCGATGCGGGCGAGGTCGAGCAGGAGCACGAGGACGCGTGCGCGTTCGACGTGTCTGAGGAACCGGTGGCCCAGTCCCCGGCCCTCGGCCGCGCCTTCGACGACGCCCGGGATGTCGGCGAGCACGAACTCGTGTTCGCGGGAACGGACCACGCCGAGGTGGGGCTCGAGCGTCGTGAACGGGTAATCGGCGATCTTCGGGCGGGCGGCGCTCACCGCCGAGATCAACGTGGACTTGCCGGAGTTGGGGAACCCGACGAGGGCGGCATCCGCCATGACCCGGAGCTCGAGGCGGAACCACTCCTCCTCGCCGTACTCGCCCTGCTCGGCGAAGCTCGGCGCCCGGCGCGCGTTCGACAGGAAGCGGGCATTGCCGCGCCCGCCCCGTCCGCCGCGCGCGGCGACGTAGCTGTCACCGTGGCACACGAGGTCGGCGACGACCGCGCCGGCGCGAGTCTTGAGGACCGTGCCCTCGGGGACGGCGACGATCAGGTCGTCGCCGGCGGCGCCCTTCCGGCGCTTCCCGGCGCCGTGCGTACCGGAGGATGCGCGCCGGTGCGGATGGTCACGGAACGCAAGCAGCGACGCGACGTTGCGATCAGCTCGGAGGACGACGTCGCCGCCCTGGCCGCCGTCGCCGCCGTCGGGCCCGCCGCGGGGGACATGCGCCTCGCGCCGGAACGACATGGCGCCTGCGCCGCCGTCACCACCCCGCAGGTTGACCTGCGCCTCGTCGACGAACTCGCTCACGAAGCCAGGATACGGAGCGATGCGTGCATCGAGCCCGCTATACGGGCTTCATGCACGCATCAAGTCGTGCGGCTACAGCACGTCGACGAGCTTGCGGCCCTTGCGCTCCCCGAACCGGACGACGCCGTCAGTCGTGGCGAACAGCGTGTCGTCGTTGCCCCGGCGCACGTTGTCGCCCGGGTGGAACCTCGTGCCGCGCTGGCGCACGATGATCGCCCCGGCGCGCACGTTCGTCCCGGTGGTGACCTTCACCCCCAGCCGCTGGGACGCGGAGTCGCGCCCGTTCCTCGACGATGACGCGCCCTTCTTCTTCGACATGTCGGACCTACGCCTTCTTCGGCGGCCGCTTCGTGGCCGCGGGCTTCTTCGTGGCCGGCGCCTTCTTGGTTGCGGGGGCCTTCTTGGCCGCCGGCGCCTTCTTCTCCGCCTGCGACTTCCTCGGCGCACCGCCGGCCGAGATCCCGGTGATCTCGATCACCGAGTAGCGCTGGCGGTGGCCCCAGCGCTTCCGGTTGTTCGTCTTCGGCTTGTACGTGAAGCCCGTGACCTTGGGCCCGCGGGCCTCGGTCACCACGCGGGCGCTGACCCGGGCCGCTTCGAGCTCCTGCGGCGTGGCGAGCACCCGGTCGCCGTCGACGACCAGGACGGGTGACAGCTCCACCTCGCGGGCGTCGCCGAGCCGCTCGACTTCGAGCTGCTCGCCCTCCTCCACGCGGTACTGCTTGCCGCCGCTCTTGATCACCGCATACATAACCGGGTCAGGCTATCCGACGGGTCATTGCAGCAGGGACTCGTCGACGAGGAACCCGCGACCCTGGCAGGTCGGGCAGGTCGTGCTGAACGCCTCGACGAGGCCCTCCGAGATCCGCTTCCGGGTCATCTCCACCAGCCCGAGCTCGGAGATGTCGAACACCTGGGTGCGGGTCTTGTCGCGGGCGAGGGCGTCGCGGAAGGCACGCATCACCTCGTCCCGGTTCTTGCGGATCTCCATGTCGATGAAGTCGATGACGATGATCCCGCCGATGTCCCGGAGGCGCAGCTGGCGGGCGACCTCGTCGGCCGCCTCGAGGTTGTTCCGGTAGACGGTCTCCTCGAGGTTCGAGCGACCGACGTTCTTGCCCGTGTTCACGTCGATGACCGTCAGCGCCTCGGTGCTCTCGATGATCAACGAGCCACCCGACGGCAGCCACACCTTCCGGTCGAGCGCCTTGAGCAGCTGCTCCTGCACGTGGAAGCGCTCGTACAGCGGCAGCCCTTCCTCCTCCGGGTCGTAGTACTCGACCCGGTCGGCGAGCTCGGGCGCGATCGCCTCGACGTAGCCGCGTACCTGCTCGTACAGGTCGCGGTCGTCGATGACGACGCCGCGGTACTCCTTGGTGAACTCCTCGCGGATGACCCGCACGACGAGCGTCGGCTCCTGGTACACGAGCGACGGTGCCTTCGCCCGCCCGGCGACCTTCGAGATCTGGTCCCACTGGGCGCGCAGCCGTTCGACGTCCCGGCGGAGCTCGACGTCCGCCGCGCCCTCGGCTGCCGTGCGCACGATCAGGCCGGCGTCGGGCGGGCGCAGGCCCTCGAGCACGCGCCGGAGCCGCTTGCGCTCGTCGTCAGGGAGCCGTTTCGAGATGCCGTACGTCTCCGGTTGGCCCGGGACCATGACGACGAAGCGGCCCGCCAGGCTCACCTCCTGGGTGAGACGGGCACCCTTGGCGCCGATCGGGTTCTTCGTCACCTGGACGAGCACGGCCTGGCCGTTCTTCAGGAGCCGCTCGATGCGCGGGTGGCTCTCCTCGACGTCGCTCGGGTCGAAGGCGACGTCGCCGCGGTACAGGACGCCGTTCTTCGGCGTGCCGATGTCGACGAACGCCGCTTCCATCCCGGGCAGGACG
>DATFVT010000217.1:0-3684 GCA_035260105.1 Acidimicrobiia bacterium | reverse complement strand
GATCCCGCCCAGCTCGATCAGCAGGTGCTCGGCGATCGTCTCGGCGGACCCGAAGTCGGCCGCGTCCTCGCCGTCGTAGACGAACAACACGTCGAGATCGGAGGCGTAGCTGAGCTCGGCGCCGCCGAAGCGCCCCATGCCCATGACAGCGAACGGCAGCGTCGGCTCGAGGGCGCGCAACGCTGCCTCGACGCACGCGTCGGCGAGTGACGCGAGCTCGCGTTCGGTGGTCTCGATGGAGGCGAACCCGAGGAGGTCGCGCGCGGCGATGCGCAGCACCTCTCGGCGCTTGAACCGCCGCAGGCCGACGCGACGCTCGGCGACGCCCGCCCGCCATGTCAGGTTGCCGAGCGCCTCGTCGACGAGCTCGTCGCGCGACTTCTCGCGGGCGAGTGTCTCGTCGTCGCCCAGCGCCTCGACGAAGTCCGGTTGCCGGCGCAGGGCGTCGCCCAGCAGGCGGCTCGACCCGAGGAGCCGGCAGGCGCGCTCGGCTGCTCGCGGCGATTCCCGGAACGTGCGGGCGAGCGATGCCGAGCGGGCCTCGCCCTCGGCGAGCCGGCGGAGCTGGAGCAGGCCGAGGTCGGGGTCGGGCGTCGCCGACAGCCAACTCAGGATCACGGGCAGCAACTGCTGCATGACGCGCGAGCGCCGGGTCAGCCCTTGCGTCAGCTCCTGCAACGCGGCCCGGGTGCGCGCGACGTCGAGGAAGCCGAACGCGGCGAGGCGCTGCTCGACCGCTTCCGGGGTGAGGGGTCCCGCGCCCGCCAGGGTGTCGAGCAGCGGGGCGAAGAACAGTCGCTCGTAGATCGACCGGACGCGGTTCTGGCACGCCCGGTGCTCCGCCTCGAAGAGATCGAGGGCGGTGTGGCCGCCACGGTCCCGGAAGCCGAGGACCCGGGCGAGCCGGGTGCGAGCGCCGACGTCGGTCGGCAGCGTGTGCGTCTGCTGCTCGTCCTGGAGTTGCAATCGGTGCTCGACGGTGCGGAGGAAGCGGTATGCATCGCCGAGCTGGGCGGCGTCGTCGCGCTCGATGTACCCGCCGGTGGCGAGCTGCGCGAGCGCGTCGAGGGTCGTGGGGGAGCGGACCGAGGCGTCGTGCCGCCCGTGCACGAGCTGGAGGAGCTGGACGGCGAACTCGATGTCGCGGATGCCGCCCCGTCCCCGCTTCACCTCACGGTCGGTGAGCCCGCGGCGGTGCATCTCTCCTTCGGCTCGGGCCTTCATGGCCCGTACGGAGCGGACGGCGTCGGGGTCGAGCACCTCGGGCCAGACGAACGGGTCGACGAGCTCCGCGAACCGTCGACCGAGATCGGCGTCGCCCGCAACCGGCCGGGCCTTCAGGAGGGCCTGGAACTCCCAAGGTTGCGCCCACCGCTCGTAATACGCGGCGTACGCCTCGAGGGTGCGCGACAACGAGCCCGAACGCCCTTCGGGGCGCAGGTCGGCGTCGGTCCGGAAGACGATCCCGTCGGCGGTCGGTCCGCTCATCGTGGTGAGCACCGCGCGCGCGGCGCGCTCCGCGGTCGAGCTCTCACCCTCGTGGACGAACAGCACGTCGACGTCGCTGGCATAGTTGAGCTCCTGCCCGCCTAGCTTCCCCATCGCGATGATCGCCAGCGGGACCTCCGGTGCGACGAGCTGCACCGCACACTCGAGGCACACCGACGCCAGCGCCGCCAGCTCGCGGCCGACGGCGGGAAGGTCGGCCACACCGAGGAGGTCCCGCGCCGCGATCCGAAGAAGCTCCCGCTGCTTCCAGCGGCGGAGCGCGCCGGGCCCGTCGTCGGCCGCACCGAGAAAGCCCGCCGAGCCGGTGCGGTAGTCGGACAACTCGAGCTCGCGTCCCAAGGAGTCACCGTCGCGCAGCGGGTCCAACAGAGAGGGATCGCGGGCGACCGCGCTCGACAACGAGCGAGACGCCGCGCTGAGCGCCACGAGCGCGTCACGCACGATCGGGTTCGTCGCCACGTCGGCCGCCACGTCCGGGTGGTCCTGGAGCAGACGGGTGAGGAAGGCCCGGGCCGTGGCCGGGTCGGCCGAGCGCTCGACCGAGCTGCTCAGCGCGGGCGAGAGGAGCGTCTGCGCCATCTCCCCAGTGTCGCCCACGAAGCCTGTCGCGACGTCCACTTCGTGACTATGGTGCGGCGGTCCTCGCCTGCCTGAAAGGGCGGAGGCAATGCGGAGATACCCCCGGCTGCACGTGCCCATCTGCGGTTCGCTCGTCGCGATCGGCGCCGCCATCGTGATCGGCGCGAGCGCCGCGGGGGCCCAACAGACCTCCCGGCCGTTCCCGTTCACCAGCGCCGCCCAGACGTTCATGGTGCCGGAGAACGTCTGCGAGATCACGGTGGAGGCCTTTGGTGCCGAGGGCGGCGACGGCAACCTCGACAACACCGTGCGCGGTGAGGGGGCTCTCGGCGGTGCGGCGACGGGGTCGGTTGCCGTCACGCCGGGCGAGACCCTTCAGGTGGTCGTCGGCGGCGCGGGCGGGAACGGTACCGGTGGCCCGCTCTCCCCGACGCCGGGCGCGGGCGGCTTCAACGGCGGCGGCACGGGCGGCAACGGCCTCGGACCGACCGGCGGGTTCCCGGCCGGTGGCGGCGGCGGCGCATCCGAGGTCAGCCGCGGCACCACCGTCTTGCTCGTCGCCGGGGGCGGTGGCGGCGGCGGTGCCGGGGGCCAGATCAACCAGCAGGGTGACGGGGGCGCCGGCGGCCAATCCGGCGACAACGGTTTTGGCATCACCGGCGGGGCCACCGGCGGCTTCTCCGGTGGCAACGGTGGCACGGGCGGGACAGGCGGTGCGGGTGGCTCCGACGGCATGGCCGGCGCTGCCGGTCTCGGCGGGGCCGGAGGGAACGACGACGCCGGCTCCGGCCAGGGCCAGGGCGGCGGTGGTGGCGGCGCCGGCGCCGTCGGCGGCGGAGGCGGGGGCGGGACCGGTTCCAACTTCCCGAACGGCGGAGGCGGCGGTGGCGGCGGGTCCAGCGCCGGGCCTCCGGGCGCGACCTTCGCCACCGGGGTGCGCAGCGGTGACGGCGAGATCTCCATCTCCTACGAGCTCGACCCCGTGGGCTGCCCGTCGTCCGCTCCTCCGGAGCCTCCGGCGTCGCCGACGACCGCTCCGGCGCCCGGCCCGTCAGTCGCCGTCGCGGTGGTGGCGGTGCCGCGCTTCACGGGCTGACGCCCACCGCCGTGGAAGACCCGGCCCGTATCCTTGAGGTGTGCCCAGGCTCCGTGTCGGTCTCGCGCAGCTGAACCTCGTCGTCGGCGACCTCGAGGGCAACGCGGCGCGCATCCTCGACGCGTACGAGCGGGCCGAAGGCGACGCCTGCGACCTCGTGGCGTTCCCCGAGCTCGCGATCACGGGGTATCCGCCCGAGGACCTGTTGCTGCGGCCGGCGTTCGTGGCGCAGGCGCAGGAGAGCCTGGAGAAGGTCGCGGCCCGCACCGGGCGGGCGGTGGCGGTCATCGGCTACCCCCGGCTCGAGCGCGACCTGTGCAACGCGGCCGCCGTCTGCGCCAACGGCAAGGTGTGCGGCGTCTACCGGAAGCACATCCTCCCGAACTCGACCGTGTTCGACGAGCAGCGCTACTTCACCGCGTCGAGCACGGACGGCCCGCTGTTCAACGTGGCCGGGACGCGTGTGGCCGTCACGATCTGCGAGGACGCCTGGAGCCCGA
>DATFVT010000216.1:0-3995 GCA_035260105.1 Acidimicrobiia bacterium | reverse complement strand
GCCGAGGGCCCGGCCGAGAACACCCGCTTCCGCCAGGCGTTCAGGATCCCGCTCGTCCGGGCGGTGATGCCGGCGGCGGCCTCCGTCGCCCTCGGGCTCGGCGCGCTGTTCTCGACCGGCATCGTGTTCGTGCGCGAGGTCCTGGGTGCCAGCGACGCCGAGTTCGGCTGGCTCATCGCCCTCTTCGGCGCGGGCGCGGTGATCGGCATCGCCGTGCTCCAGCGCGCCTCGGGCGGCGACCCGATCCAGCGGACCGCGTTCGGGACGCTCGTGATCGGCCTCGTCGTCGCCGTGTTCAGCCTCTCGCCCGGCATCTGGGCGGCGTACCTGGGCGCGGTGGGGTTCGGTGCCGCCGCCGCGTACACGCTGGCGGCGGGCATGGGTGCGCTCCAGTCACAGCTCGAGGGGTCCGAGCGCGTCCTCGCCTTCGCCGCCTTCCACGTCGTGATCCGCGTGGCGCTGAGCCTCGCCGCCGTCGGCGCCGGCCTCGCCGCCGCCGCGATCGGCGCCGTGACGTGGCCGGTGATCGGACGGCTGGAGCCGGCGCGCGTGGTGCTCCTGTGCTCGGGCCTGCTCGTCGTCGCGAGCGCGGCAGCCGTGCGCGAACGGCGGCGCGCCCCATGAGCGTCGCCATCGTCACCGACAGCGCGGCCGCCCTTCCCGCCGAGCTCGTCGAGCGGCACCGAATCGCCGTGGTGCCGATGTGGCTCACGATCGGCGGGGAGTCGGTGCGCGAGGGGGAGCGCCCGCTCAGCGAGCTGCTCGGCGACGAGCGCGTCGCGACGTCCGGCCCCGCGCCGGGCGAGTTCGAGGAGGCGATCCGGTCGCGCCTCACCGACGACGGCGTCCTCGTCCTCACCATCGCCGCCAGCTTGAGCGGCACGAACGAGGCGGCGACGGTCGCGGCGGCTCAGCTCGGCGACGACGTCCGCGTCGTCGATACCGCGACGGCCGCGGGCGGCGAGGCGCTGGTCGTGCTGGCGGCGGCGGCCGCCGCTGAACGGGGCGCGTCCCTCGACGAGGTCGAGGCCGAGGCGAAGGACGTCGTCGAACGCGTCCAGCTCGTCGCCGCCGTCCCGAACCTCGACCATCTCGTGCGCAGCGGGCGCGTGCCGGGCATCGCCGGTTGGGCCGGGCGCCGGCTGCGAATCAACCCGCTGTTCGAGTTCCGCGTTGGCCGCGTCCGGCGGTTGCGACCGGCGTTGAGCAGCGAAGCCGCCACCGAGCGGATGCTCGGGCGGCTGATGCGCTCACGCGAGCCGAACACGCGCCTGCACGTCGGCGCGCTGCACGCGCTGGCGCCCGACGCCGCCGAGGGCGTGCTCGAGCGCGTCGAGGCCGAGGTGACGCCGGCGACGACGTTCGTCGGCGAGTTCGGGTCGGTGATGGTCGTCCACACCGGCCCGGGCCTCTACGGCCTCGCGTGGTGGTGGGAGCCGGACGGCGGCGGGTAGATGCGTGCACGGAGCCCGCTGAGCGGGCCTTATGCACGCACCTCGTCGAGGGCCAGCGCCCAGTCGACGGCGTCGCGGATGGTGGGAACCGACTGCGACACGAAGGCGTGGCCCATTCCGGGGACGATGCGCAGCCGGCGCGGCTCGGCGGCCACCTCGTAGAGCTCGGCTGCGTCGGACGCAGGCACGAATCGGTCGGCGGCACCGTGCACGAACGCGAGCGGAGCCCGCACTTCGGGGGCGAGCTCTATCGGCGGCTCGGGGTTCGTCCAGCGGGGCGCGACCTGCACGCCCATCCAGCGTGATGCCACCGCCCGCCCGAGCCGAGTGCGCGTCAGCCCCGCCCCGAGCACGCCCTGCACGTTGCGCGGGAGCCGCCACCGGGCGGGGCAGCTCACCGACACGACGCCGGTGAGGTCGCCGGCCGTGGACGCGTAGCGGAGTGCGGCGATCGCGCCCATGGACGCGCCGACGAGCACGACGCGATCGCTCCGTTCGCGCGCCGCGTCGACGGCGGCGGCGACGTCGTGGCGCTCGAGGTCACCCAAAGTCGAGTGGCCTTCGGACGTGCCATGACCGCGCGCGTCGTAGCAGACGACGTCGAAACCGTCGGCCTGCAGCACCTCGGCCAGGTCGCACACGTCGGGGTGGTCGGCCGACGCCGAGAACCCGTGCACCAGCACGACCGCCGCGCGTGGCGCGTCCGCGTGCAGCCACCGGCGCCCGGACAGGACGACGTCGTCGGTCGTGGTGAAGAGGGACCTCGGCACAGCGCCGACACAGTGCCACAACTCCTTCGTCGCCGGAGATCGGGGCCGGGGACTTCGGGGGCCCGGCGGTAGCCTCGATCCGATGGAGAAGCCGCTGCGGCCCCCGCCCTTCGAGCGGGCCGCCGCGCTGCGACGCCTCGCCAGCGAGCAGTTCGACGTGCTCGTGGTCGGGGGCGGGATCACCGGCGCCGGCGTGGCGCTCGACGCCGTCACCCGGGGTCTGCGCACCGCCCTCGTCGAACGGGACGACTTCGCCTCGGGCACGTCGTCCAAGAGCTCCAAGCTCGTGCACGGCGGGCTCCGGTACCTCCAGCAGCGCGAGGTCGGCCTCGTGTACGAAGGGCTGGCCGAGCGCCAGATCGCCCTGCGGAACGCCCCGCACCTCGTGCGCGTCCTCCCCTTCCTGATCCCCGTGCTCACCCGGGACGGCGTCATCAGCCGGCGCCTGGCCCGCGCCCTCGGCGGCGCGCTCTGGATGTACGACCTCACCGGCGGGCTGCGCATCGGCAAGCGCCACAAGCGAGTCGAGCCGGACCGGGCCCTCGGGCACATGCCGACGCTGCGCTCGGACCTCGTGGCCGGCGGCTACCTCTACTACGACGCGCACACCGACGACGCTCGCCTCACGCTCACGCTGTGCCGCACGGCCGCCGCTTACGGCGCGGCAGTCGCGAACTACGCCGGCGTCACGTCACTGCACAAGGACGGTGACGGACGCGTCCGCGGCGCGCGCGTGCAGGCCGACGGCGACGAGGTCGAAGTCCGGGCGGACGTCGTCGTCAATGCAGCCGGCGTCTGGTCCGACGACGTTCGCGCTCTCGACGAACCGACGCATCCGCAATCGATCCGGCCCGGGAAGGGCATTCACATCACCGTCCCGTGGAGCAAGGTCCGCAACGACATCGCCGTCGTCGTCCCCGTCGCCAAGGACCGGCGGTCGGTCTTCGTCGTGCCTTGGGGTGACCTCACCTACGTCGGCACGACCGACACCGACTACGACGGCCCCCTCGACGACCCCGAGTGCACGCCCGACGACGTCGCGTACCTGTTACGGGCGCTGAATGCCGTGATGTCAGAGCCGGTCGACGAGTCCGACGTGCTCGGCACGTGGGCCGGTCTGCGGCCGCTGTTGCGCACCGCCACCAACGAGCGGACGGCAGACCTGTCCCGCCGGCACGCGGTGCGGCAGTCGCCGAGCGGGGTCGTCACGGTCACAGGCGGGAAGCTGACGACATACCGGCGCATGGCCGCCGACACCGTGAACGAGGTCGACCGGCTGCTCGCCAAACGGCGACGCTGCCGCACGAAGAGACTGCGGCTGCTCGGAGCGGGGGGCTACGAGCCGCCCGCGGAGACGAACGAGCCGAGCCGCCACGAGCACCTCGCCGTCCGGTACGGGACCGAAGCGGCACTGGTCGAGGCGCTCGTCGAGGACGACCGCACGCTGGCCGAACCGCTCGTGCCCGGCCTGCCCTATCTCAAGGCCGAGGCCGTGCACGCGGCGCGGCGCGAGATGGCCCGCACGCTCGACGACGTCTTGAGCCGGCGGACGCGGGCGCGCTTGCTCGCCCGCGACGGCTCGGCCGCGGCCGCCGACGACGTCGCCGCCCTCGTCGGGGCCGAGCTGGGCTGGGACGACGCCGAGCGCGCCCGGCAGGTCAAGGAGTACCGCGCCGCGGTGGCCACCGAACGCGACGCCGCCGACCTGCCCGAGACGGAGCTCGAGCAGTCGCCCGGGACCTGAACGCGACACCGATGGGCGCGACCGGGC
>DATFVT010000215.1:0-8444 GCA_035260105.1 Acidimicrobiia bacterium | reverse complement strand
GTCGGCATCGGGGTTCGAGACGCCGAGCAGGACCGCGACTTTGCACCGCTTCGACGCCGCGCCGCTCGTCCACCACTTGTGCGCGTTGACGACGTAGTGGTCGCCGTCGCGCTCGATGCGGCTCTGGATGTTCGTGGCGTCGGAGCTGGCGACCCACGGCTCGGTCATCGCGAAGCACGACCGGATCTCGCCTTTCAGCAGCGGGAGCAGCCACTGCTCCTGCTGCTCGGAGGTGCCGAACTCGACCAGGATCTCCATGTTGCCGGTGTCGGGCGCGGCGCAGTTCGTCGCCTCCGCCGTGAGCAGGTTGCGCCCCATCAGCTCGCACAACGGCGCGTAGTCGAGGTTCGAGAGGCCGGCGCCCCACTTCTCGTTGGGAAGGAAGAGGTTCCACAGACCGCGTGACCGCGCGTCGGCCTTCAGGTCCTCCATGACGGGCGGGTGGAAGTGCGGATCGCCCGACTCCTCCACCTGTCGGCGGTAGACGGGCTCGGCCGGGGCGACGCGCGTCTCGATGAAGTCGCGCAGCTGCTTCTGGAGCTCGAGTGACCGTGCGCTGAACTCGAAGTCCATTCGTGCGAACGCTACCCGGCATCCGGAGGGCGGGCGCGTAGAACAATCGACGTGAGAACGGCGTTCGAGGCGGCGCTGGGTGCGGTGACCTGCGTGATCGGTGGGCTGCTGTGCTTCCGGCTGCGCCGGCTCCCGCCTGCGTCGGGCGCCACGACGGCCCGGCGCGTGTCCGTCGTCGTCCTGCTCGGAACGAGGCCGCCCGTCTCGTCGGGCTGCTCGCCGGGCTGGTTCTTCCGGTGGAACCCGTGGTGGTTGGGGGTTGGCGATGCTCGGCTACGGGATCGTGGCCAACGTCCCGTGTCTGGCGATCCAGCGCGCTACAACCGGGCGCGCCTGTTGCGTATGATCCCCCGGCCTTCTCGGGCGCGGACGGGATGATCGTTCTCCGTCCGGACCTCCTGCGTTACGTTGACGACAAATGGTGCATCTCACCGGTACCTACTCCGATGTCGACCGCTCGGCCGATCCCGTGGGGGCGGCGGAGTGGATGGACACGATGTGCGACTGGCCGTTCATCCGCGCCTACAAGGAGCGGACCGTCGACCTGCTGCACGTGAAGCCGGGCGCCCGGCTGCTGGACGTCGGCTGCGGGACCGGCCACGACACCCGGGCGCTGGCGGTGGCGGCGGGGCCCGAGGGCATCGCCATCGGCATCGACGCGTCCGCCGTGATGCTGAAGTCGGCGCAGAGTCGGGGCGGCTCCTACCTGCAGGCCGACGCCCGTGCGCTCCCCTACTCCGACGGCGCGTTCGACGGGACCCGGGTCGACCGGGTGCTCCAGCACGTCGCCGGCCCCGAGGAGGCCGTCGGCGAGCTCGTGCGCATCACCCGCCCGGGCGGGCGGTTGGTCGCCATCGACCCCGACCAGGAGACGCTCGTCGCCGACCTCCCCGACGTCGAGCTGCTGCGCAAGGTCAAGGAGTACCGGCGCGACCGCAACCTGTGCAACGGGTCCATCGGTCGTCAGCTCCCGCGGCTGTTCCGGGAGGCGGGCCTCACCGACGTGGACTGCGAGGCGGCCACGCTCGTCCTCACCGACCCGCACGACGCGTTCGGGTTCAGGACCTGGCCGAAGCTCATGCTGGCCGAAGGCCTTCTCACCGACGACGAGCTCGCCCGGTGGGATGACGCGGTCGACACCGCCGTCGCCGGCGGCGACTTCCTCTATTCCGTCACGTTCTTCATCGCGAGCGGCACCAGGCCCTGACGCCGTCGTGCGGTCCCGCGCCTAGCGGCGCGGGACGGGGCGCGGACGGCTCTCGACCGGGAGGGGCAACGGGACCAACACGCCGTCACCGGCGCCCGGGCCCGACCCGACATCCCTTGCCTCCGCCGAGCGCGCCGGCCGCCCGAACGCGACGGTGGCGGTGATCGCGCCCAGGGCGCCGGCGATGCAGATGACGACGAACGCGGCGTGGAAGCCGCTCAGGCCGACCTGCGACACCAGCACCGTCGAGACCGCGGCCACGCCGGCGGCCCCGCCTACCTCCCGCATCGTCTCGACGAGCCCGGCCGCGAACCCCGTCGCGGTGTCGGTGACGCCCGAGAGCGCTCCGATCTGAGCGGACGGGGCGCACAGCCCGATCGCGATGCCGGCGAGAACGAGGGCGGGCAGCAGGTCGGTGAAGTAGTCGGCGTCGGCCGGCACGCGTGCCAGCCACAGGACGCCGATCGCCAGCAGCGAGAGGCCGGTGATCAGCAGCCGGCGCACGCCGAAGCGGCCGACGAGCTGCGCCCCGGTGACGGCGGACGCGATGAACGCGGTGACCGAGGTCGCCAGCCATGACACGCCGGTCTTCGTCGCCGAGTAGCCGAGGACCTGCTGCATGAGCAACGAGCCCAGGAAGATGAACGAGAAGAAGGCGGCGAAGACGAAGAAGGCGGAGAGGTTGGCGGCGACGAGCGTGCGGTTCCGAAGGGCGGAGGCGGGAACGAGCGGGTGGCGTGACCGAGCCTCGACCCGCACGAACGTCGCGAGCAGGACGGCCGCCGCGCCGAACAGCGCCAGCGTCGTCGGCGAGGTCCAGCCGTAGTCGGCGGCCCGGTTCAGCCCGTACACGAGGAGCAGCAGCCCGCCCGTGACCGTGGTCGCGCCGGCGACGTCGAAGTGGCCGGCGCTCCGGTCGGCCCGGTCGACGGCCAGGAACACGGTGGCCAGCGCGATGAGCACGATTCCAACGGGCACGTTGATGAAGAAGATCCAGCGCCAGCCCGGCCCGTCGGTCAGGAGCCCGCTGGCGATCACGCCGACGGTCGCCGACGTCCCGCCCACGGCGCCGTAGATGCCGAGCGCCCGGTTGCGCTCCTGGCCTTCCGTGAACGTCACGGCGAGGATCGACAGCGCCGCCGGAGTCACGAGCGCGGCGCCGAAGCCCTGGAGCCCGCGCGCCGCGATCAGGATCCCGATCGACTGGGAGAGGCCGGCGAGGAGGGACGCCCCGGAGAAGATCGTGAGGCCGGTGAGGAGGATTCGGCGCCGGCCCAGCAGGTCGGCCAGCCGGCCGCCGAAGAGGAGGAAGCCGCCGAGCAGCAGGCCGTACGCGATGACCACCCACTGCAGGGTGCTCTCGCTCACGCCGAGGTCCCGCTGGATCGACGGCAGGGCGACGTTCACGATGGCGACGTCCATGACGACCATGAACTGGGCTGCGCACGCCAGGGCCAGGATCAGGTTCGTCGTGCTGCTGCGGGCGGTGGTGGTGGCCATCTCGCCTCCTCACTGGGCTCTTTGCCGACCGACGAACGGGGGACCGCCGGATCGACATCACGATTGCTCCCGAACAGTCAACTTGCTTGTAGCAAGCAAACTTGTGAAAGTCAAGGTCGAGTGGCAGAATCGACGTGTGACACGTGGCTACGGGCAGTACTGCGGTCTGGCCCAGGCGCTGGACCTGATCGGCGGGCGGTGGGCGCTCCTCGTCGTGCGCGACCTGCTCACGGGGCCGAAGCGCTTCTCCGAGCTGCAGGAGGGCTTGCCGCGGATTCCCTCGAACGTGCTCACCTCACGGCTCCGTGAGCTCGAGGAGGCCGGCATCGTCGAACGGCGGGTCCAGGCGCATCCGGGCGGTGGGGTCGCCTATGCCCTCACCGAGTACGGCACCGAGCTGGAGGAGCCGGTGCTGCGGCTGGGCTTCTGGGGGGCGAAGTCCATGGGCGCGCCGTGCGAGGGCGACCACGTCAGCATGGACTCGTTGGCGCTGGCCCTGCGCGGGTCCTTTCGCCCCCGGGAGGCGAAGGGGCCGCCCCGGCTCTACGAGCTCCGCGTCGACGGCAAGCCGCTGCGCATCCTCGTCGAGCGCGGGCGCCTCACGGCCCCCTCGCAGTCGACCGAGGACCCGGACCTCGTGGTCGACACCGAGCCCGGCGCGATCAGCGGGCTGCTGACCGGGGAACTGCCGCTCGACGACGCGATCGCGTCGCGGCGCGTCCATGTCGAGGGTGATCGCGCCGAAGCGCAGCGCTTCGTCGAGATGTTCCGCTTCCCGTCGCCCGACGACGCGAAGGTCTAGTCAGCCGGTCGCGTCGATCCAGTCCGCGAGCGGCTAGGTGGTGGCCGCGGTCTTCTGCGCCTCGTGGAAGGTCGGCTCAGGCGCGTCCTTGAGGGGCGGGTTGGTGGCCGTCAGCAGGCGTTGCGCGTCGTCCCGGTCGGCGTCGGTGAACGCCTGCGTGGTCGCGCAGAACTCCACCAGCGTCCCGTTCGGGTCGACGGCGTAGATGGAGGTGCACCAGCCGTGGTCGATCTCGGCGACGTCGTGGCCGTGGTCGAGCCAGCGGTGCTTGTGCTCCTCGATCCCGTCGAGGTCGCCGGCGTCGAACGCCAGGTGGTTCGTCCAGATCGGGAGGCCCAGCCCGGCCGAGAGCGACGTCTCGAACTCGGGGGGCACGTTCCCGTCGTCGTGGATGTCCCAGAACGCGATCAGGCCCTGACCGTGGGTGTCGTAGAACAGGTGGCGGGCCCAGCCGCCGCCGTCCGTCGCGGCCGCCTCGACCTTCACCAGCTCGAAGCCCATGGCGTCCGTGTAGAACTCGTGCGTCGCGGCGACGTCCCGGGTCGCGACCGCGACGTGGTGGAATCCCATCCGTGCCCTCCCTCGTTCGAGGGTGACCAGCTTCGCGCGGGAGGCAATCGTGGACGAGAGCAACCTGCATCCGAACCCGATCGAGCAGTTTCGGGCCTGGTTCGACGAGGCGGTCGCCGAGGGCGTCCGGGAGCCCGACGCCATGACGGTTGCGACGGCCGACCGCGCCGCGGTGCCGTCGGCGCGGACCGTGTCGCTCCGGGGACTCGACGACCGCGGCTTCGCGTTCTACACGAACTACCGCAGCCCCAAGGCGCGCGACCTCGACGAAAACCCGCGCGCGGCGGTCGTGTTCCATTGGCGCGAGGTCGAGCGCCAGGTGCGGGCGGTGGGTTCCGTGACCCGCCTCTCGCGCGACGAGTCGCTCGCGTACTGGCGGAACCGTCCGCTCGGGAGCCGGCTGAGCGCGCTCATCTCGCCGCAGAGCGAGGTCGTCGCCGACCGGGCCCAGCTCGAGCTGGCGTACGACGAGGCCGAGGTCCGCTTCGGCGACGACCCGCCGCTGCCCGAGTTCTGGGGCGGCTTCCTCGTCACGCCCGTCGAGATGGAGTTGTGGCAGGGGCGGCCCAACCGGCTGCACGACCGCGTGCGGTACCGCCTCGTGGACGGCGACTGGCTGCGCGAACGACTGGCGCCGTAAAGGGCGCGTCACCCGGACACGGTCAGCAGCCGGAGGAGCTGGCGACCGACGGGCCCGGCGCCGTCGCAGAGTTGCCGGCCTGGTCGGTGGCCACGACGAGCCACGTGATGGTGCCGTCGACCGAGTACGGGCCGATGGGCGCCTCGAAGGCGCCGCCGCTGGCGCTCATCCTCCGGTGCGTCTCGCCGCTGCTCGGGTCGACGTACACGAGCTCGACCGTGGCGAGGTGGTCGCCGGGATCGACCACGCTGGCCAACGCCGACGTCGACGTCTGGCGTGGACCGATGCACCCGAACACGGTGGCGAGGTTGTACACGAACGGCGGGCGGGTGTCCGGCCCGGGGGGCGCCGTCGTCGGCGCCACGCTCGTGGGCGGGGCGGTCGTGGGGGGTGGCTGCCCGCGGGCGGCGGCCGCGTTCACCTCGGGAGCGAAGTAGCGCGTCTCGCGATCGAACCCACGGAAGTTCATGACGATGCCGGCGGCGAGCAGGCCCGCCAGCAGGATCACGGCGGCGCGGACGAGCCGGCGGCGCTGCGGGTACATCGAGCGCGGGAAGCCACTGCGTCGCAGCCGGGGCGGCGGCGGCACCAGGCCCTCCACCTCGTCGTAGGCGTCGTACTCCGGCTCGACCAGCGCACCGTCGGTCTCGCCCCCGTCCACGGTCCGGTCTCCGCCGGCGACCGCCGCCGGCGCGAGCTCGGGCGGTTCGGACGGGTCGTCGACCGCGTCGGTGCCACCCGCCTCGACCGGCGCGTCGAGGGGCTCGGATGGCTCCGGGGGCGCCGGCGGCTCGGTCATGCTCGCCCTCGCGTCGACCGGCAGGTTGGGCGCCGGAGCTCCGAGCACCGCCGCCGTCCACTCCGGCGGCCCCAGCACCGACCACAGCAGGTCGACACGGTCGAGGACCTCGTCCCGCACCTCGGGCGGCGCGGGCTCGGCCGGTACCTCGGCGATGAGGCGGATCGCGTTCGGCTGGTCCTGCCGCAACGGCGCGCACGTCCCGCACATGTCGACGTGCTCGGCGACGTGGCGCAACCACTTGTCGGGATGCGCGTCGTCCTCGGTGGCGATCACCTTCTTCAACCGCTCGCAGTCGGGGCGCGCGAAGCGTGCGATCAGCAACGCGCTGAGTTGCCGCTCCAGCTTCTCGTCCAGGTCGCGGATCAGCGCCGCGGCATGCGGAGGAGACACGCCGAGCGTGTCGGCCAGCGCCCTGTTGTCGAGCGGCTGGCGGGCGTGCAGATCGAGGAGGATCCGGTCCTTGCCCGGGAACCACGACGCCCCCTCCCAGACGATCGCGCCGGCGCCGTCGGACCCCGCCGAGCCGGTGGCGCCGTTGAACTCGGCGTGCTCGTCGACGCCGATGGGGATGTCGCGGCCGAGCAGCTGCTGTCGCGCCAGCGCGAACAGCCAGGGCTCGAGCTTCTCGGGCCGCCGCAGCCGGTACAGCTCGAGCGCGGCCAGCACGAAGGTGTCGACCATGGTGTCGAACGCGGCCTCGGGGTCGCGCAACACCGAGGTGCAGAGGTCGTAGAGGCGATCGGCGTAGTCGTCGTAGATCTCGGAGAGAGCGCTTCGATCACCCGATCGCGCCGACGCCACGAGCTCCGCATCGGTCAGCATCGCCGTCCAGCGTAGATGGGCGCCTCACGTCGTCGCGAACGCCTGCCCGGCCGCGTCGGTTCGGGCTAGACAGGCGCCCGTGACGGCGGGGGCGTGGACGCTGCTGGTCGTGGCGGCCGTGCTGGCGGTGGGGGACTGGCTGGCGGTCGCCCGCGGGAACAAGCGGCTCGAGTACGTGTGCAAGCCGGGAGCGCTGGTGGCGCTGATCGGCGTCGCGCTCGCGCTCGACCCCGCGCACGGCGACGTGCGCGCCTGGTTCGTGCTCGCGCTCGCCCTGTCACTCGCCGGCGACGTCTTCCTGATGCTCCCGTCCGACCGGTTCGTCGCCGGGCTCGCCGCGTTCCTCCTCGCGCACGTCGCGTACGTGATCGGGCTCACGCGCCACGGCGGCTCGGCGGGCGCGCTCGTCGTCGCGGCCGTTCCCGTCGTGATCGTGGCGGGGCTCCTCGGCGCCCGGTTCCTGCGGGCGGCGCGGGCGGAGGGGCACGACGAGCTCGTGGGCCCGCTGGTCGCCTACATGGCGGTGATCGCGGCGATGGTCACGTGCGCGCTCGCGTCCGGCAACGTGCTCGCGGCGGTGGGCGCGGCGCTGTTCATGGCGTCCGACGCGTTGATCGCCGAGACCCGCTTCGTCGGGCCGCGTCCCGGGGCGCCCGTCGCCATCATGGTCCTGTATCACCTCGGTCAGGCCGGGCTCACGCTCTCGCTCGTCCACGGATAGGAGCAGGATGCGCAAATCGATCGACGACGCCGTTGACGACCATCCCGCCGACGACGACGAGCGGCCGCCCGTCTCGTGGGCGATCGCCGTGTCCGACGACTGCGACGCGTGCGGCGCCGGCGAGGTGCGGATCGTGCTGACCGTCGAGGAGCAGGGCCGCGCCGGCTCCGGGCTCGTGGCCCACCTCGCGCCCGACACCGCGCGCCGCCTGCGCGCCGCGCTCGCCGACGCGTTGCGCGAGCTGGGCGAGGGTCCGGGATAGCTGCGGTGCGCTAGAGCAGCAGCGGGGCCTTGCTGCGGTCGCGGGCGGCGGCGAGCTCGCGGCGGTGCCCGGCGATCTGGTCGACCGAGATCATCGCCACCCGGTGCTCCTCGGCGAACAGCTCGAGGAAGGGGAGGCGGGCGGGCGAGCCGTCGTCCTGGAGGACCTCGCAGATCACGGCAATGGGCGGCAGCCCGGCGAGGCGGGCCAGGTCGACGGCCGCCTCGGTGTGGCCGCGACGCTCGAGCACGCCTCCTGGACGGGCGCGCAGCGGGAACACGTGGCCGGGCCGGACGAAGTCGCCCGATCGGCTGCCGGCGTCGAGGACCTTCCGGATCGTGGTGGCGCGGTCCTCGACGCCGATGCCGCTCCCGGCGCTGGCGTGGTCGATCGACACGCAGAACGCGGTGTCGCAGGTCGCCCGCCCGGCCGGGAGCATCGGCTCGATGGCGAGCTCGTCGAGACGGCCGGCGTCGCAGGGCATGCAGACGAGGCCGCGCGCCCACCGCAACATGAAGTTGACGGCCTCGCCCGTGACCCAGCTC
>DATFVT010000214.1:0-2090 GCA_035260105.1 Acidimicrobiia bacterium | reverse complement strand
GGTCTGCGTACCGGTGACGCCGATGACGAGCTTGCTGCCCGTGCGCTTCCTCAGCGTGTACTCGTAGACCTGCTGTGCGTCGATGCTGTTCAGCGTGAGCTGGGTCGTGGCGCGCCAGCGGGCGCCGACGCCGACTGCTTCCGTCGGGAACGGGATGGAGAGCGTGCGCAGCTGGTCGCCGAGCTGGGTGACGAGGCTCGACACGGACGGGTCGAGGTTCGGTGGCACACTGAGGGTGCTGTCGACGAGGACGCCCTGCGGCGTCAGCGTCAGCTGACCCGATAGGCCCGCGAGCCCGGTGAACGCCTGCTTGATGCGCCGGCGCTGGGACGCGGTGGCGTCGCCTCCCCGCAGCACGTCGAACGCCGGGTAGGAGAACGCGACCTGCAGGTTCCCGTCGGGGGTCACGCTCTGGAGCGATGTCTCGACCGTCGCCCGGACCGGTGGAGGCTGGACGCTGGCGGACGACACGCCCGACTGCTGGATCGCGAAGTCGACGGTCATCGTCGAGCGCTGCGACGTCCCGGCGGCCGGCGACAGCCGGAGGGGTTCGAGCGGCGCCTTGCCGGGCGCCAGGAGCTCGACGTTCGGCGTCGGCGTCTGGCCCGACTGCGCGGCGGCAACGTGGCCGGCCAGGACCGGCGTCGAGCCGACCACGGCCGCGACCACCAGCACCCGGAGCGCCACCCTCGTCACGCGTCCCCCGATCAGGTCTGCTGCCGCAAGACGTTCAGCGCGGACCCGGCCCGGAACCACTCGATGTGCTCCTCCGACATCGTGTGCGTCGTCGGGATCTCGTGGCTCGAGCCGTCCACATGACGCACGACGACGGTCACAGGTTTCCCCGGCGCGAGGTCGCCCAATCCCACGATCTCGATCGTGTCGTCGGACCGGATCGTGTCGTAGTCGGCGGGGTCGACGAACGTCAGGGCGAGCACCCCCTGCTTCTTGAGGTTCGCTTCGTGGATGCGGGCGAACGATCGGACGACGATCGCCCGGCCGCCCATGTAGCGGGGCTCCATCGCCGCGTGCTCCCGCGACGAGCCCTCCCCGTAGTTCTCGTCGCCCACCGCGATCCACTCGATGCCCGCGCCCTTGTACTCCCGGGCGAGGTCGGGCAGCGGCTTCACGCTTCCGTCGCGCACGTCGACGCCGTTGCCGTGGCCCTCGGCGAACGCGTTGTCGACGCCGGTGAACAGGTTCTGCGAGATATTCGTGAGGTGCCCCCGGTAGCGCAGCCACGGGCCGGCGGGTGAGATGTGGTCCGTGGTGCACTTGCCGACCGCCTTGAGCAGAACGCGGAGCCCGGTCAGGTCCGCGCCATCCCATGCCGGGAAGGGCTCGAGCAGCTCGAGGCGCTCGCTGCCCGGCTTCACCACGACCTCCACCGCAGTCGGGTCGCTCGCGGGCGGCTGGAAGCCGGACTCGCCGGGGTCGAAGCCCTTGGCGGGCAGCTCGTCGGCAGCCGGCGGCTCGAGGTGCACGGCGTCGCCGTCGGGGCCGGCGACGCCGTCGTGCACGAAGTCGACGTCGAGCCGGCCCGTCAACGCCATGCCCACGACCGTCTCGGGCGAGCCGATGAACGCGAGCGTCTCGGCGTTGCCGTCGTTCCGCCGCGGGAAGTTGCGGTTGTAAGAGGTGACGATCGTGTTGCGATCGCCCATCTCGATGTCGTCGCGCTTCCATTGCCCGATGCACGGACCGCAGGCGTTGGCGAGCACGCTGGCACCGATCGCCTCGAGGTCGTCGAGCAGGCCGTCGCGCTCGATCGTCGCGCGCACCTGCTCCGAGCCCGGCGTGATGAGCAGCGGCGACCGGACCTCGAGGCCCGCCGCCTTCGCCTGCCGGGCGACGTGCGCGGCGCGCCCGATGTCCTCGTAGGACGAGTTCGTGCACGACCCGACGAGCGCGTACGAGATCTTCGCCGGGTACCTCTCGGTCTCGACGGCGTCGCGGACCTCCGACAGCGGGCGGTCGAGGTCGGGCGTGTGCGGGCCGACGAGATGCGGCTCCAGCGCGTCGAGGTCCACCTCGACGACGCGGTCGTAGAACCGCTCCGGCTCCTCCTCGACCTCGGGATCGACGCGGAG
>DATFVT010000213.1:0-3757 GCA_035260105.1 Acidimicrobiia bacterium | reverse complement strand
CGTGTCCGATCCCGGGACCTTCTATCTGATCGGGCGCTTGTGGTCGATCGCCTTCGCGGTCGCGGCGATCCCCCTCGTCTTCCTCTTGGGACGTCGTTGCTTCTCCACGGCCGTCGGGCTCGCGGGCGCGGCGTTGTGGGCGGTGCTGCCGCTCGCGGTCTCCTACGGACGCGTCGTGCGGACCGACAGTGCCGGCGTGTTCTTCGCCCTGCTCGCGCTTCTGCTCATCGTGCGCCTGCTCGATCGCGCATTGCTTCGCGACTACGTCCTCGCCGGAGTCGTGCTCGGCCTCGGTATCTCCTCGCGGTACTTCCTCGTCACGCTCCTGGCCGCGCTGGTCGTCGCCGGGGTCATCGCGATCCGGCGCCACGTCGCGGGCGCGTCGATCCGCCGCCTCGCGGCCGGAGTGGGCGCGGCCGTCGCGACGTTCGCCGTCACGACCCCGTACTTCCTGCTCGACTGGTCGAGCACCCGTGCCAGCCTCGCCAACGAGAACACCTCCAACCTCGGCCATGACGGCCTGTCGCCGGTCGGGAACCTGCGTTGGTACCTGGGTGACGCGATCCCCAAGTCGCTGACGTGGCCGTTGGCGTTGCTGGCGGTGGTCGGCATCGCGGTCGCGCTCCGGCATGGGCGTGACTCCCGACGGCTCGTACTACTCGCCGGAGTCACGACGTTCCTCGTGGCGATCAGCATGTCCGAGTTGCACTGGGAGCGCTGGCCGCTTCCGATCCTGCCTGTCGTCGTGCTGTTCGCGGTGGACGGGATAGCGCGGCTCGCCGCCGAGGCGAGCGCGCACGTCGGGAACCCCGGGCTGTCCCCCGCGCTCGCCCTCGCGGGCGTCGTTTTCGTCGCGCTCTGGCCCGCCAAGGGCGTGATCGAGCTCAACCTGCGTGAATCGAGACCGAGCACCCGGATCGTCGCCCGGCGCTGGATCGAGGCGAACGTCCCGGCGGGCAGCGCGCTCGTGAAGGAGCTCAAGACGGCGCCCCTCAACGACACCGATCTTCATTGGATGGAACGCAACACGCTGACCCGTGACGGGTGGACGCTCGACCACTACGTCGACGACGGCTTCCACTACTTCGTCACCAACCCCGGCATCAGCGGCAACTTCTCGACCCAGCCGCGCCGCTACCCGGTGCAGGCGCGCTTCTACCGGGAGCTGCGGCAGGACGGCTGCCTCCTGCACGTCTTCCGCCCCAACTCGTACCGCGACGGCCCGGTGATCCGGGTCTACGAGGTCTCCGACCCCGACGGCACCTCCGCCGCGGCCCGCTCCGCCGACTGCACCACTCTCAGCCGCCCGACGCGCTTCTGATCTCGCCCGAACGAGCGTTCAGGACCTCGGCGGCGGCCCGCTCACCCGATTGCACGGCGCCGTCCATGTATCCGGCCCAGACCGTCGCCGTCTCGGCGCCGGCCCAGTGGACACGTCCGATCGGCGCCCGCAACGCGCGGCCGTACCTGGTCCACACCCCGGGCGGGAAGAACGCTCCGTAGCAGCCGCGCGTCCACTCCTCGTCCGTCCAGTCGAGGTCGACGTACTCCACGGGCTCGGCCGCGCGCGGGCCGAAGAAGTCGACGAGCGAACCGATGACGGCGGCACGGCGGTCGTCCGGATCGGCCCGGTGGAGATGGCGGGCGGCTGCCGCCTCGAGGAAGGCGAGGAGGACGCCGGGCCTGCCCTCGGGGGGCGAGTTGTCGAACACGATCTTGACCGGGCCGCGGTCGCCTGCCGCCTGACCGGTGAGCCCGGCGTCGCGCCAGAACGGCGTGTCGTAGACGGCGTGGCACTTGATCACCGACCCGGCCGGGAGCCGCTGGGTGAGCTGGTCCCGCACCCCCGGGAGCGGCGGGTCGTAGACGATCCGCCCCGCGAGCGCAGGCGGGACGGCGACGATGACGCGCCGGGCGGTGACCGCGAGCGAGTCGCCGGAAACGGTGACGCCGTCGTCGCGCTGCTCGACGCGCCGCACCGGGACGCCGAGGCGCACACGGTCGCCCAGCTGCTCGGCGAGGCGCATCGGCACCAGCTGTGAGCCACCGACGAAGCGGTCCTGCTGCGCCCCCCCGCGCGTCCCGACGAGCGCGTCCACGCCGCCACCCGAGTGCGTGTAGTAGAGCGCGTGCAGCAAGGAGAAGTCCGACGCCTCGGCGGCGAACACGGACTCGGCGAACAGCCGGAGGAGCTCGCGCGCCTTGGCGGTGCGCGCGTTTCGGCGGATCCACGTCTCGAACGTCTGCCCGTCGAGCGCGTCGGCGCGGTCGGCGGCCCACGGCACCTCGAGCGGGATGCGCGCCGCCAGACGATCGAAGCGGGCCTGCGCCTGGCCCATGTCGGCGAGGACGAGGGGGCCGAGGCGCGGGATGGCGCCCCGGTAGCGGCCTTGCTTGTCGCCGAAGCGCAGGAGATGGTCGCCGGTGTTGTAGGTGGGGAAGGTCTCGAGCCCGAGCTCGGCGGTGAGCTTCGCCATGCGGAGCTGCGTCGGCCCGATCCACTGACCACCCAGCTCGACCGTCGTGCCGTCGGACAGCCGGTGGTTCAGCACGCGACCCCCGACACGGTCGCGGGCCTCGAGGACCACGACCTCCTTGCCGGCGGCCGCGATGTCGCGGGCGGCGATCAGGCCCGCGATGCCCGCTCCGACGACGACGACATCGGCATCGGTGGGCTCGGTCATACGCAGTCAGCGTACGCAGTCTCGCGGCGGCGGCCTTGCCGACCGCCAATATGGTTGCCGGATGGCGCCGGTGGCGGGAGTCGACGGATGCCGTGCGGGGTGGGTCGTCGTCCACGACCATCGCGCCGCCGTGCACGCGACCTTCGGGGAAGTCCTGGCGTCGCTGCCCGACGACACGGTGGTCGCCGTCGACATGCCGATCGGCCTCGTCGACGAGCACCGACCCGGTGGACGCGACGCCGACCGGGCGGCGCGCACCGAGCTGGGACCGAAGCGCACCTCTGTCTTCTCCGCGCCGCCCCGCTCCGTGCTCGGCGCCCGGACGCTCGCCGAGGCGCGCCGGCGCGGCGGCCGGTTGACCCTGCAGACGTTGCACCTGCTCCCCCGCATCGAAGACGTCGACGGCGTGATGACGCCCGCGCTCCAGGGCCGGGTCTTCGAGGTGCATCCCGAGCTCAGCTTCGCCGCCATGGACGGCGGCCGGCCGGTGATGGCGCCGAAACGCACCGCCCGGGGTTCGGAAGAACGACGGGCGCTCCTCGCCCGGGCGGGGGTGCCCGTGCCGCCGCGGCCGCGCGGTGCCGCCCCCGACGACCTGCTCGACGCGTGCGCCCTCTCGTGGAGCGCCGGGCGCATCGCCCGTGGCGACGCGCGTCGCGTTCCCGAGGTCGCCGCGTTCGACCGCCGCGGCCTGCGCATGGACGTGCGCTGGTGACCCCGCCGTTGCACACGGTCGGGCACGGGACGCTGGCCGCGGAGGACCTCACTCGCTTGATCACCGGCGCCGAGATCGAAGCCCTGGTCGACGTGCGCTCGTTCCCGGCGAGCCGCCGGCATCCGCAGTTCCGGCGCGAGGCGATGCAAGAGTGGCTGCCCGACGCCGGTGTCGAGTACCGGTGGGAGCCCCGCCTCGGGGGCCGGCGGCGGCCGGCGCCGGATTCGCCGCACCGGGCGCTGCGCGTCGCCGCCTTCCGCGGCTACGCCGACCACATGGAGACGCCGGAGTTCGGCGACGCGCTCGACATGTTGCTGACCGAGGCGACGGCGCGACCCACGGTCGTGATGTGCGCCGA
>DATFVT010000212.1:0-2335 GCA_035260105.1 Acidimicrobiia bacterium | reverse complement strand
GTCGATCTCGTCGATGTAGCGCAGGATCGGTCTCGTCACCTCCCGGTACGGGTCGTACACGATCTCGAGCGGGACGGCGATGTTGCGTTCGGCCCAGACCTTCTCGATCCGTTCCTGATCCTCCTCGTCGGAGACGACGCTGAGCGCCAGGACGCGCGTCGGGTTGAGCGACTTGGCGTAGGCGAGCGCGTCCAGGACGCCGCGGTGCAGACCGCCCACGAGCACGACGACGGTGTGGTTCATCGGCGGGGGCTTGTAGTCGGGCGGGACTTCCAGCTGTGCGCGCACCCGCTGGTAGTGCCGGTGAATGCCCTTGAAGAGGAGGACGATCGCCGGGATGACGATGATCGGCACCCACGCTCCGCTCGTGAACTTCGTGACCGCGACGATGAGCGTGACGATGCCGGTGGCAACAGCTCCGGTTGCGTTGATCACCGTGTTCCGCCGCCACGAAGGCTCTCGCAGCCGGAGATGGTGGATCACCATGCCCGTCTGCGAGAGCGTGAAGGAGGTGAACACACCGACGGCGTAGAGCGGGATGAGTGCGTTGGTGATGCCGCCGAAGGCGATGATCAGCAGCGCCGCCAGGCCCGAGAGCACGAGGATGCCGTTCGAGAACACGAGCCTGTCCCCTCGGTTGGCGAGCTGCCGGGGGAGGTAGCCGTCCCGGGCGATGATCGAAGAGAGCCGCGGGAAGTCGGCGTAGGCGGTGTTGGCGGCGAGCGTGAGGATGGCCGCCGTCGCGAACTGGAGGACCACGTAGACCGGCCCGTTGCCGAAGACCGCCTGTCCGAGCTGCGAGATCACCGTCTCGTCGTGGCTCGGGTACGGGTGCAGGCGGCTGGCGAGCAGGGCAGTGCCGAAGAACAGGGTGCCGAGGATCGTGCCCATCATCACCAGGGTCGTGGCCGCGTTCTTCGACTCGGGCCGCCGGAATGCGGGCACGCCGTTGCTGATCGCCTCGACCCCGGTGAGCGCGACCGCGCCGGACGAGAAGCCCTTCAGGATCAGGAAGATGCCCAGTGTGCCTCCGGTCTCGCGCGCGCCTTCGAAGGCGGCCTTGTCGAAGGGCACGTGGCCGATGTCGCCGAAATAGCTGCGGGCCAGGCCGACGATGATGAGCGCGGCGAGCGTGACGATGTAGACGTACGTCGGTGTCGCGAACAGCCGGCCCGATTCCTTGATGCCTCGCAGGTTCGCGATGGCGATGAAGGCGATGAGACCGAGGCCGAGCTCGACACGGTGCGTGGCCAGGCCCTGGAACGCGGGGATCGAGATGATCGCGGCGACTCCGGCCGAGATCGACACCGCCACCGTGAGGATGTAGTCGACGAGCAACGACCCGCCGGCGATGAGTGACGGCGTCTCCCCGAGATTCTCGCGGCTGACGATGTAGCTCCCGCCGCCGCTCGGGTAGGCGAAGACGGTCTGCCGGTACGAGGTGCAGACGATCGCGAGGAGGATCGCGACGGCGATCGCGATGGGCACGAGCGTGTCGAGCCCGAGCGCCAGGCTCGACGCGCCCACGGCGGTGACGAAGAGGATCTCCTCCGTCGCGTACGCCGTCGACGAGATGGCGTCGGACGAGAAGACCGCGAGCCCGATGGTCTTCGGGATGCGCTGGTGTTCCTGCTCGACGGTCGCAAGCGGCCGTCCCACCAGCAGTCGCTTCAGGATCGCCACCCCGTCCCCCGGGGATTCGTTGCCATCGGGACTGAACGAAGGCTGACCGCTCGGCCAGCCCATCGCCGCCAGCATGCCATGCCGGTCGCCGGCGCTTGCTGTTCGGCCGGTTCGGCGTCCTACGATCGACGCCTCCGACGCAGTGGAGGACGACGTGCACGTGGTGGTCGTGGGGTGCGGCCGGGTCGGCAGCGAGCTCGCCGGCACCCTCGAGAAGTCCGGCCACACCGTCGCCGTCATCGACAAGAACCCGAACGCGTTCCGCCGGCTCCCGGCCGGGTACGCCGGCCAGCGCGTCATGGGGTTCGGCTTCGATCGAGACAACCTCCTCGAGGCGGGCATCGAGCGGGCGGGGGCGGTCGCCGCCGTCACCAACGGCGACAACTCGAACATCCTCGTGGCCCGCATCGCCCGGGAGACCTTCGGGATCGAGCGGGTCGTCGCGCGGATCTACGACCCCCGCCGGGCCGCCATCTACCAGCGACTCGGCATCCCGACCGTGGCCACCGTGTCGTGGACGACCGACCAGGTGCTCCGCCGGCTCCTCCCCGGGGAGCAACCGCACGACTGGGTCGACCCCAGTGCCAAGGTGTCGCTCGTCGAGCGGGTGCTCCCCGCGAGCTGGGCCGGGAAGAAGCTCGCCGGGCTCAGC
>DATFVT010000211.1:0-3600 GCA_035260105.1 Acidimicrobiia bacterium | reverse complement strand
TTCGCCCGAGTGGCGCGCGGAACGGGACGAGATCGCGTACGCACGCGACTCGCTGCGCGGCCTGCCCACGCGCGAGGCGCCCACCGGCTTCTGGGAGGGTGTTCTCTCGCCGGAGCTCAGCCGCGCCCGCGCCAAGCGCCGCTCCCGCTGGCCGCGCATCGCAGCGGCGGCGTCGGGTGTCGCGGTCGCGGCGGTCGTGATCGCATCGCTCGTGATCCCGTCGCCCGATCGCGTCACGCCCCGGGTCCCGGCGCTGACCGACTCGCACGCCGTGCGCACCTCCGTGTCGGACGAGCCCGTGAGCCACCTGGCCACGCTGAGCATGGTGACCCCGTTCCGGCGATGAGCATCCGATCACCCCGCGGGCTGAGTGTGGCGGCGACGGCCGTGGCGCTGGCGGCCCTCGTGCCGCTCGCGCTCGCGTCGGAGCCGGCCGCACCGACGCAGACCGGACCGGGCGCCCAGCTCCTCGACGACGCCCGGCGCGTCGCGCAGGAACAGGACTTCTCCGGTGTGCTCGAGGTGTCGTGGTCCGACGCGCGGGGCGAGCACCGCAGCGACGTGTTCGTGCGCAGCGCCAACGGCGTCCTCGCCCTCGGCGACCGCCCGCAGGTGATCGTGGAGGGGGCACGCCGCTTCGTGCAGGGGCCCGACGGCTGGCTGGCGGTCTGGAGCGAGGACACGCAACCCGACGTTCCGTCCGCGTCCGACAAGTGGCAGCTCGCCGTCCGGGACGGGCCGACAGTCGCCGGACGCCCGACACGCGAGGTCGACGCCACGGACCGCCGGGACGGTCGTGTGCGCGAGCGTCTGTACCTCGACGAGGCGACGAGCCTGCTCCTTCGACGGGAGCAGCTCGACCGGCGCGGCCGTGCCGTACGCGCCGTCGGTTTCACGAGCATCGGCGAGCCCGCCGTCGGCATGTTCATCGGCTCGCTGCCGGCCGAAGCCCCGCAAGCGCCGTCCCGGAGCGCGAACCGTCAGCCCCGAGTGCTCCACGAGGTCGCCGCCCCGTTCCGCGCGCCGGCGAGTGCCGGCGACGGGTTCCGGCTCGCCGGCCGGTACGACGAACCGCACGACACGCTCCATCTCTTCTACAGCGACGGGCTGTTCTCCGTGTCGGTCTTCGAGCAGCAGGGCGAGCTCGACGCCGGTCGCCTCCCCGCCGGCGCCGAGTCGCGCACCGTCGCCGGCCGCGACGTCCGCGAGTACCGCACCCCCGGCGGCGCCGTCCTGGTGTGGGAGGCGGGCGACGTCGTCTATACGACCGTGTCCGATGCCCCCGTCGACCAGCTCGACGACGTCGTCGCCGACTTCACGCCGCACCACGACACCACGCTCGACCGCGTCACCAACTTCGTCCTCGGCCCCTTCTCCTGGTGAGAGCCCGGCCACACGTCAACTCGCGCGACCGGAGCGGCATGCCGGCCGGCGCGGTCACGAACCACGCCGCGTGCAGGCGCGGTCGTCCGCGGGTGGAGCTAGCGGGGAGAAGTAGGAGAAGGAGCGGGGGTGCGCTCGAAGCGGCGGCGGCGCAGGATGCGGCGGCGTTCGCGCTCGGAGGCGCCGCCCCAGACCCCGTGGTCGATCCGGTAGGTGAGGGCGTACTCGAGGCACGGCTCCTTGACCGGACAGTCCGCGCAGACCCGGCGGGCGTGCTCGACCCCGACCCCGTCGGAGGGGAAGAAGTCGTGGGGGGCGCGCCCCCGGCACTTGGCCTCGAGCATCCACTGATGCTCCTGGTCGTCGACGGGGGGTGAGGCGGGGAGTTGGAAGTCCATAGGGCTCACGGGTTCAAACGGCGCGGAGCGTGGTCCGGTTCCCGGTTTCGGGACGGATCATGCGGGGGCGCAGATGAGAGCAACATGACAATCGATCCTGGAACCTTCTACGGATCGGAGGGCGTTTGAGATGTCGATGCCGTTGACTTCCTCCGCTTGGAGACAGACTGATGCCTGATGAGGCCCTTCCCCCCGCGGACGTCTTGACCGTCCCCCCGTCACCCCCGCCGGCCTGGCCCCAGGAGCCGCCCACCACCCCGCCGTGGCCGACGCCTCCCGGTCCGCCGGCGCCGCCGCCGGAGCGCCGGAGCCGCCTGCGCCAGTTCCTCGTCGGCGCGCTCGTCGGCGGCTTGTGCGGTGCGCTCGTCGCGTCGGGTGCGTTCTTCGCCTTCGGCCGCGACGACGACAACTCCGCGACCACCACGGTGACGAACCGGACCAACGAGGTGTCGCGCAACTCGTCGAGCATCGCCCGCAACGGTGACACCGCCGGGATCATCGCCAAGGTCGAGCCGGCGGTCGCCGCCGTCACGGTGAACGAGCGCGGTGGCCAGAGCGCGGGAACAGCTTTCGTTCTCTCCGAGGACGGGTTCCTCGCGACGAACGCGCACGTGGTCGGTGACGCGCAAACCGCGAAGTTGCAGCTCAACGATGGCCGTACGCTCGACGCGCGTGTCGTGGGTCGCGACCGGAGCGCCGACGTCGCCGTCCTCAAGGTCGACAACACGACCCTCCCGGCCGTCTGCACCGACGATTCCAACAAGGTGCAAGTCGGGGACGACGTCGTCGCGATCGGGAACGCTCTCGCGCTCGAGGGTGGCCTGAGCGTGACGCGCGGGATCATCTCCGGGCCGCCGCGCCCCGGCAGTGAGATCGGCACCGCCCTCGAGACCGTGTTGCAGACGGACGCGGCCATCAACCCCGGGAACTCCGGCGGCCCGCTCGTCGACGCCAACGGGTGCGTCATCGGGATCAACACCGCCGTCGCCTCCGGCAGCGGAACCCAGCCGGCGCAGAACGTGGGCTTCGCGATCCCCATCTCGTACGCCAAGCCGGTCGTCGAGGACATCAAGGCGGGCCGCAAGCCGGCGTTCCTTGGGATCGGTACCACCGACCTCACACCCGAGCTCAAGGGCCAGCTCGGCGTGAACGTCGACGACGGCGCCGTCGTCGAGGACGTGACCGGAGGCTCGCCCGCCGACGACGCCGGCCTCCAGCGCGGCGACGTCATCGTCCAGATCGGGGACACCCCGATCAAGGACGGCGGCAGCGTCGCCACCGCCGTGCGCAAGCACCGCCCCGGCGAGAAGGTGACCGTCACCTACATCCGAGGATCCAGCCGGAAGACCGCCGACGTCACGCTGGTCGAGCGACCGGATGCCGGGTAGGCGGGAACGCCCGGTACCCTTGTCCGTGGAATGAGCATCGAAGAAGAGGAACTCGAACAGCTTCCACCGCAGGGGCACGTGAAGGTCGTGTACCTCGGACCGGTCGCCCCCCACTGGGAGGTGCACGGCGTGTTCGGCGACGGGCGGCTCATCGACGAGTTCCGCCAGCGGGCGCTGGCGCGACTCCAGCTCCTCCCGCCGCACGACCCGCAGTTCCGGCGCAACCGGGAGCGGGTGGCGCGTGACGCCGAGCGAGAGCGCCTGATCCTCGAGTGGGACCTCGGTTACGAGGAGACCGAGACCGCGACCTAGTCGATCGACTCGTCGCGCCGCGGCGGGTGCTCGCCGGTGACCATGAACCCGACCCGTTCGCCGATGGTGACGGCGTGGTCGGCGATGCGCTCGTAGTGGCGCCCGACGAGGGCGAGCTG
>DATFVT010000210.1:0-7029 GCA_035260105.1 Acidimicrobiia bacterium | reverse complement strand
CGGAGTGCGTGCCGACGTCGTCGACGCTGTGCCCGTCGGTCTTGAGCACCTGCTTGAAGCGCTCCTTCAGGCGGTAGCCCGCGTGGTCGGAGCCGATGACGATGTGCACGGGCACCCTCCAGAGCCGGCGCCGAGGTGCCTGGCACCGATCGAGCCTACCGGCCGGGTTCCGACTCCGGGCGCCGGTACAGTGGCATCTCGTGAGTCAAGTCCAGGGCAGAGCGGTGGATCAGCTCGCCCGCTCCCCCGAACGCCTGACCAACTGGACGGCGAGCCAGGCGCTGTCGTTGACGTCGAGCGTGGTGCAGACGACGCATCAACTCGCAGACCTCGACCTCTTCTCCGACGAGTCGCTCGCCGACGTCCTGGATCGCCTCCCGCGCCAGCGGCTCCAGATCTTCTCCACGGGCACCGACCCGAACCGGCCCGGCGACTGGACCCCGGTGGACGTCGGCGACGCGTCGGGCTCCGATGTCCTGGCCGCGGTGCGCGAGGGCCGTATGTTCGTGAACGCGCGTCTCGTCGACCGCGACGACCGGGAGTACGGGATGCTCCGGGACCGGTTGTTCGGCGAGATCGCGACGCTCCGGGACGACCTCGTGCCCGGCTCGCCGAGCCTCACCTTGCTCGTCACATCGCCGAACGCGGTGGTCTACTACCACCTCGACTCCGGCCCGAACATGCTCTGGCACGTGCGCGGTGAAAAGCAGGTCTGGGTCTATCCGCCGCTCAACGAGCACTTCGTGGATCGTGACACCCTGGAGGACATCTTCGCCGGCGTCCATCACGAGATCGTGCCGTATCAGCGCGAGTTCGACGACGCCGCGCTCCGCTTCGACCTTCGCCCCGGGCACCTGCTGTCCTGGCCGCAGAACTCGCCCCACCGGATCACGAACACCGACACGTTGAACGTGTCCTTGAGCGGTGAGTTCGACACCCGGAACAGCTTCCGCCGTCACCTCGTGTTCGTGGCGAACCGGTACTTCTCGCGACGGCTGCACCTGCCTGTCCATTCCACGCGCGAGGCCGGGCTCGCGTCGGCGACCAAGCGACTGGCGTACCGGGCGTGCCGAAAGGCCGGATTCGACGACACCAGGCTCAGCCACATCGAGATGACCCGGCTCCGACTGGATCCGGCGTCACCGGGTAGCTTCGTCACCCTTCCCGAGCCGGTCCGCGCCGCGTTCTCAGTCGGCTGACGCCGGGGCCCGCCGACCCCCGAGGCGCAACCGCAACCGGCGGAGGCCGTCGGCGACCGGCCACAGCGCCGTGAGGGCGCCGTGCGCCACACGACCGGCCGGCCCCTGGCCCCAGTGCACGCGCGCAATGGGCTCCCTGCCGTCGGCCCAGCGCAGCTTCGACTCGGGGTCGCCGTAGCAGAGGTCGATCCGCTGAAAGCCGAGCTCGCATGCCCGCTCGATGGCCTTCGCGTAGATCACGGTGCCGGCGTTGCCCCAGCGCGGATCGGGGTTCCTACCGACCTGGAAGTAGTAACAGGTCCCCCAGGCCTCGATCGTGGCAAGGGACGCGATCACCTCGCCACCGACGTCCAGCTCGTGGAATCGGACGTGCCCGCGCGCGGCGCCGGCGCGCGCGGCCGCTTCGAACTGCGGGAAGTACACGCGGAAGAGGGAGCGCCGCTCCCAGCGCTGCTCGTGGAGGCGCTCGAGCGTAGCGATCGCCTGGTCGGTGTGATCGGTGTCGACGACCCGGTACCGGGCTCCCATCTCGTCGAAGCGCCGGAGCACGCGACGTACCTCCTGGCGGAACTTCTTGCGTCGGAGCGCGAGGTACTCATCGAGCGTGGACGGCACGGAGAACCAGGGCGCCGTCTCCAGATCCTCGACGCGGGCGGAAGGGGCCGCGCACGATGCCAGAGCGCTGTCCGGCCGTACGCCGCTGAAGTCGACGATGCGGTTCCCCGGTCGCTCCAGCCATGCCTGGAACGCGCTCGTGACGGCCTCGACGCGCCCCGGGGCGGCGACGACGTCGAGCCCGTGCTCGCTGCCCGCCGTCGCCAGGCGATACCGCCGCACGCCCCGCCGCCGGTCCTCGACGAGCGGCACGCCGCCGACGAGCTCGTCCCCGTCGAACGCGAGCACGAAGGTCGGTCCTGAGTTGGCCACTGCCTCCAACCACCAGGAAGACAGGAACGGCGACGGGCTCGGGCCGGCGTCGACGAAGGCGTCCCACGTCGGAGCCAGACCTCTGATCGAAGGACGGACCTCGGTGCGGACCCGGGTCGCGGGCACAGTCGCGTGGTCAGCCACTCGTCACCGCTGCCAGCTGGGTCTCGGGGAACGATCGCGGCGGACGGGCGAGGTTGTACGCGAGCCGGAGCGCGCTCCCGTCGGTCCACATCGGCAGGCGCGGAAGACGGAACGGGTCGAGACCGGGCGTGATGCGTCCGTTCCGGAACGTGAATGCCGCGCGGTACCCGGCGTCGCGGACAGCGGCGCGCACGTGCGCGTCGTAGTGCCCGAACGGGTAGGCGAGGTACTCGACGTCCCGTCCGAGCAGATCGCCGAGCGTGAGGCGGGCGCCGGCGAGCTCGCGATCGAGCTCACGTCCG
Source organism: Acidimicrobiia bacterium (assembly GCA_035260105.1). Taxonomy (GTDB): domain Bacteria; phylum Actinomycetota; class Acidimicrobiia; order IMCC26256; family JACDBD01; genus JALZAA01. Next base: position 4,457 of record DATFVT010000210.1, on the reverse strand, counting down.
CCGAGCCCCGGCAGATCGGCGTGGGTGCGGGTGTGGGACTGGATGTCGAGCCCGGCGTCGGCGACCTCGCGCAGCTCGTCGGCCGTCATCACACGATCGGAACCCGGGTACCACTCGGGTGCGGCGACGCCGATCCGATCGCTCACGACGAACACGGTTGCGGGCAGACCGAGATCACGCAGGATCTCGACCGCATGACGGTGCACACCGGCGAGCGCGTCGTCGAAGGTGACGGCGCCCAGCTGGTCGACGGGCACGCCCCGCAGGACCCGTTCCGTGAGCTCGGACAGCGGGACGAAGCGGATGCCCAGGCGCACCGCCGTTGCGAGCTGCGAGCGGAAAGCATCCGGCGAGACCTGCTCCGTCGGGTTCCCCGGATCGTCGGTCACGTCGTGGTACGTGAGCACGCTCGCACCCCGAGGCCGCAGCCGCCATCCTGCGAGTGCCGCCGCGCCGCGCGCGACACCGACCGCACGGGCGGCGAGCGCTGCCGGTGAACGTCCGTCCACGGTCAGCGCCTGCGCCCCGCGACCTGCGCGTAGATCCGCTCGTACGCGTCCACCACCGCTTCGGTGCCCCATGACGCCCGCGCCTGCTCCGCCGCCACCGCTCCGAGCCGCGCGCGGGTGGCTGGATCGTCGGCGAGCAGCACCAGCGCGTCGAGGAGCGATTGCGGGTCGTTGTCGGGCGGCACGATGCCGGCGTCGCCGAGAACCTCGGCGCCGATCGGTTGCTCCGGTGCGATGCAGGCGAGACCGCACGCCATCGCTTCGGCGAGGCTGTTCGACAGGCCCTCGCGCTCGGACGGGAGGACGAAGACGTCGGCGGCCCACAGGTACGGGACGACCGCGTCGACCCGCCCGGTGAAGGTCACCGCGTCGTCGACACCGGCGGCGCGCACTTGCTCCCTGAGCTCGTGCTCGCAGGCGTCGGCGGTCCCGCTGGCGCCGCCCACGAGGAGCAGGCGGCCGGCGCGCCCCGCGGCACGGAATAGGGCGAACGCCTCGACGAGCCGGTCGAGCGCCTTCAGGCGGCGCAGCTGCCCCGTGTAGAGGACGGCAAGGTCGTCGGCCGCCAGCCCGAGGCGGGCGCGGGCGTCGTCGCGCTCGGACGGGCTCGGCGGTCGGAAGCGAGCGAGATCGATGGGTACCGGCACGATCTCGCTGTTGAGCCCCAGTGCGCCAAGCTCGTCCTGCAGCGCCGACGTCAGCACGAGATGCCGGCATCCGGCGAGGGCGCGCCGCCGCAGCCACCGCTGCAACCGTCGGACGGAGCCGGGCGCCGGGCCCAGGGTGTCGGTGGCATCCCCGAGGCCCGCCCACAACATCACTGTCCGGGCCCGCAGGCCGGCGGCAGCCGCGCTGAGGGCGAAGTCGGGGTACATGACCACCTGGACCACCTCTGCGTCGCGTCGCCGGCGCCCGAGGCGCGCACAGAGAGAAAGGAGTGAGAGCTTCTCCGCGACCGCGCCGTTCCCGGGCACGCCGACCCGTTCGACGCCGAGCCCGGCCACGACGTCACGCCGGGCCAGACCGCGCTCCCGGCGGCGGGCGAGGATGCGCACGTGGTGGCCGCGACGGCCGAGCGCCGCCGCCGTCGTGAGCGTCTGGCGGGTCGTGCCGCCGAGCCCCGCGACGACGTCCGGGACCAACCAGCTCACCGATGCCGGTCGGGCGGCGACGGCGTCGAGCACGGCGAGCTGCTCGCGCTGCTGTCGCGCGAGCGTGAACCCCTCGGCGATCGCACGCCGGCCCGCCGTCCCGGCGCGCGCCCGGAGCTCCGGGTCGTCGAGCAGCACGGCGATCGCGCGCGACAGCGCGTCGGCGTCGCCGGGCTCGACGAGCGTCCCGGCGGAGTCGAGGATCTCGGCGGGGCCACCATGGGCGGCGGCGACCACCGGCAGGCCGACGCTCATCGCCTCCAGGACGACCAGGCCGCCGGACTCCGGCGCCAGGCTCGGGAGCGCGGCAACCGTCCACCCCCGCATGCGGTCGGTCACGTCGGGTACCCGGCCGAGGAACCGCACCCGGCCCGACAGGTCGGGCCGGGCGGCGCGCCGGCGCAGCTCCTCCGCGTACGCATGGTCCTTGGGCGGCGCGTCACCCGCCAGCTCCACCACGACGTCGCGGCGGGGCAGCCGCGCCACCGCGTCGAGCAGCAACCGCTGTCCCTTCATGGGCGTGAGCGCGCCGGCCTCGCCCACCACCGGAGGACCGGCCTGCGCTCGCGGGGCCGGTTCGATCGGCCACGGCGTGCCGTTGTGCACGACCCGCGTCGGGATGCCGATGGCGCGGACGGGCTCCGCCGCCGACTCGGACGGCGCGATCGCAAGCGACACGGCGGGGCGACACAAACGCGTGAGCTCCTTCCAGTCGCGCCGCCGGATGACGTCGTGCACCATCCAGACGACCGGGGCGTCGAGACGAGCGAGGCGCAGCGCGGCGAGGGTGAGGACACCGTTCGCAACGACGGCGTCGGCGTCGACAGCTACCTGCCGGATCTTCCCGGCGGCGCGCACGGCCCGAACGGCGGCACGTGGGAACGCAGCCGCGCTCGGGCCATCCGGAAGCTTCAGATCGGGGATCGTGACGACACGCAACCCCCGGTCGCGCAGCCGTTGGGCGAGGCCACCGTCCGGCACAACCGCTTCGACGGTCCAACCGGCCACGGCGGCGGCATCCAGCAACCGAGCCAGGACGATCTCGGCCCCGCCGATGAGTCCCGTCGGATTGACTGCCACGAGCTTGCGCGCGGTCAACGAGCTGACCATGTGCCCGCCACAGTACCGAGGTGATATTCAGGACCGGTGGCCCGGCGGATCGCGCGTGTGAAACGGCGGCACGCCGACCGGCCACGCGTCCCACCGCCGCCCGGGAGCGTCGGCCGCGGCGCGACCGGGCTGCTGATCGGCCGCACCGTCTCCGCGATCGCGGGGTGGACCGGCACCGTCGTGATCGCGCGGCAGCTGTCTCCCTCGGACTGGGGCGGTTACTCGTTCATCTTCGGGCTGCTCGGCATCATCGGGCTGGTCGTCGACCTCCAGGTCGGGCGAATCGTCCTGCGGGAGGTGCTCGACGCCGGCGACGACGCCGGACGCGTCGTCGGGTCCTACACGATGCTGCGGCTGTTGATCGGGCTGGTCGCGTACATCGCGGCAGTCGCGATCGTCATCGCCGGGGGCTACGAACGGGAGATCGTCCTCGGGACGCTCGTCGCCGGCTTCGGGTTCCTCCTCATCGCCCCTGCGAACGGGCTCGCGATCTGGTTCGAGGCCCGGATCTGGCTGCGCCCGTCGGCGGTGGCGACGATCCTCGGCGCGATCACGCAACTGGGATTCACGCTGCTCGTCGCGATGGCATCGGGCTCCAACCTCGTCATGTTCGCCGCCGCGTCCACGGTCGGGCAGCTCGTCGTCTTCGGATGGCGCGTCCGAGCCGTCTTCGCATACCACCTCTCGGTCCATCCCAACCTGGACCCCGGGCGGTGGTGGGCGTGGCTGCGCGAAGCGATCCCGCTCGCGATCGGATTCGGGCTGGTCACGATCTATTACAAGCTCGACATCGTCATGCTCAGCAAGCTCGACACGCTCGAGGCAGTCGGTCAGTACAGCATCGGGTACAAGTTCGCCGATCTCGCCAGCTACGTGCCGCTCGCGCTCCTCACTCCCCTGCTGGCGTTGATGGTCGCGGCGTGGCCGCACGACACGCAGTCGCTGCGGAGCCACTTCCGGCAGGCCTTCGTGCTCCTGTTCGTCGCCGCCACGGCCCTCACAGTCGGGTTCGCCTGCATCGCCCAGCCTGCGGTCGAGCTGCTGTACGGCACGCGGTACGCGCCGGCGGTCGACGCCGCCCGCTATCTCGTCGCCGGCGCAGCCATCCAGTTCTTCTCCTACCTCTGCTTCACGACCCTGGTCTCGGTCGGCCGCAACCGCCCCTACGCGCTGGCCGGGCTGGCGGGAGTCGTCATCAACGCCACGCTGAACTTCGTCCTCATCCCGAGGTACTCCTTCAACGGGTCCGCCGTTGCAACGGTGATCACCGAGGTGATCGTGTCCGGGGTCCTGTTGACCGCGCTGACCCGCACGCGCGGGATCGTCACCATCCCCGTCGGGGTGATCCTGCGAACGGCCCTCGCGGGCGCCGCCATGGCGGGGGTCTACGTCGCGCTCGTGCCCTTCGTGCCGTGGCCGGCTGCGGCGCTCGTCGCCGCGGCGACGTTTCTCGCCCTGCTGCACCTTCTCGGCGCCGACGGCCCCGGCGGCCTGCGCACGCTCGTCCGCAACGCCCGCTTCGACTCGTCGGCGGTCCAGCCCGGCGCGCGGCCGCCTCCTGACCCAGATTCGATCCACTGGAAGGCGGATGACTTCATCCCGCGTTAGACCGCGACACCGAGCGACCGGTAGACGTCGGCGGTCGCACCGGCGGTGCGCGCCCAGCTGAGCTCCGCCGCCCGCGCCG
>DATFVT010000209.1:0-3798 GCA_035260105.1 Acidimicrobiia bacterium | reverse complement strand
CGGGCGGGGTTGAGGTTCGCCGAGGCGGCGCGGCCGATCCCGCCCGAGACGGCGCCGGCGAGGTCGGTGAGGATGTCCCCGAAGAGGTTGTCGGTGACGATCACGTCGTACCGGCCCGGGTCCTGGACGAGATGGATGCAGGCGGCGTCGACGTGCTGGTAGCCGGTCGAGACGTCGGCATAACCGGCGGCGACGTCGTCGAACGTGCGCTGCCAGAGGTCACCGGCGAAGGCCAGCACGTTCGTCTTGTGCACGAGGGTGACGTGACGCCGTTGCCGAGCGCGCGCCAGGTCGAACGCGAACCGGACGCATCGCTCGACGCCGAGACGCGTGTTCACGGAGCCCTGGGTCGCGACCTCGTTCGCCGTCCCCTTGCGCAGGAAGCCGCCTTCCCCCGCGTAGACGCCTTCGGTGTTCTCGCGCACGACGACGCAGTCGACGCCGTCGTTCAGCGCGCTCGGGGCCGCACTGAAGGGGCGGAGGTTGACGTACAAGTCGAGCTCGAAGCGGAGGCGGAGGAGCAGCCCGCGCTCGAGCACTCCCGGCGGCACCTCGGGCGCGCCGACCGCGCCGAGCAGGACGGCGTCGAGCCCGCTGATCTCGTCGAGGACCGCGTCGGGCAGGACCTCGCCCGTGCGCAGGTAGCGGGCTCCGCCCAGGTCGAACGGGACCGCGTCGTAGGCGACGCCGGTCGCGTCGACGACCTTCAACGCCTCGGCCACCACTTCGGGGCCGATGCCGTCGCCGCCGATGATGCCGATCGTGTGGGTCACGGTGCTGTTCCTGCTCCTGGTCCCTGGGTCTGCGCGTTTCCCCGAGAACGAAAAACCGCCCACCGAAGTGGACGGTCGGAGCGAACGCCGGGGCCGGCGTCCGCTAGCGAATGACGATGACGGTGCTGAGCGCGGTGCGGGCGAGTCGCTGCATCGGCGTCAGCGTAGCCGAACCCCCCGACGCCCCTCGCCCGTATACATCCCGTAGCGTGACGAACCCCGAAACCGGGAGGGTGGATGAGCCGGCTCACGAGGATCCTGATCGCGTCGGCGGTCGCCGTCGTCGTGGTCGTGGTGGGCGGTGGCTTCCTCGCCTACAAGCTCTTCATCGAGTCCAACCCGAAGCCGCCGGCGAAGATCACGAAGACGACGACGGTCGGCGGGGGCAACCTCGACGGGACCTACCGGGTGGCGCCGGGCGACGCCAACAGCTTCGTCGGGTACCGCGTCACGGAGCAGCTGGTGGGCGGGGCGATCGACCAGACGGCGACCGGCCGCACGAGCGACGTCACCGGCTCCTTCACGATCGCGGGCACGACCGTCCGGGACGTCAGCGTGACGGCCGACCTCCGGACGCTGACCTCCGACCGCGATCAGCGCGACAACGCCATCAAGGACCGCGGCCTCGAGTCGAACCGCTTCCCCGAGGCGAAGTTCGTGCTCACCACGCCCATCGAGGAGCCCAACATGCCGTCGGCGGGCGAGACCGTCAACACGACGGCGAGAGGCGACTTCACGCTCCATGGCGTGACCAAGCCCATCGAGATCCCGATCGAGGGACGGTGGGACGGCCGTGATGTGCAGGTCGTCGGCCGGCTCCACGTCGTGTTCGCCGACTACGGGATCCAGGCGCCCACGTCGCCGGTGGTGGCGAGCATCGACGATCAAGGCGAGATGGAGTTCCAGATCTTCTTCCGGAAGTCGTAGCCCGGCTCCGGTTTCGGACGACGACCGCGGCGGTACCATCTTCGGCTTATGGACGAGCTCCACCTGTCTGCTGATGCGCGCCGCCGCCTCGAGGAGGAGCTCGAGTGGCGGTCGGGCCCGCGTCGTCGGGAGATCTCTGCCTGGATCGAACGCGCTCGCGAGCATGGAGACATCCGCGAGAACGCCGACTACGACGCGGCGAAGAACGAGCAGGGTCAGAACGAGGCCCGCGTCCGTCAGGTGCAGGACATGCTGCGGCGTGCCGTGGACGTCGAGGGGCCCGCCGGAGACGTCGTGCAACCGGGCACCGTGGTCGAGGTGCGCGTGGAGGGCGACGACGAGACGACGTCCTACCTCGTCGGATCGATCGAGGAGCGGCACGACACCCTCGACGTCCTCTCGACCGGCTCGCCGCTGGGGCAGGCGCTGCTCGGCCACGGCCCGGGCGAGGTCGTGACGTACGAGGGCCCGCGCCGCGCGTTCCAGGTCGAAGTCGTCAGCGTCCGTCCGGGAGTCTGACGATCGCCGCCGGGCCCGGCTTCGCCCCGAGCGTGCGAGAAGGCGTGCGCGGCGATGAAGCTGGTCACCGCGGGCTGACGCCGTAGCCGCCGCCGCCCGGCGTGAGCAGACGCAGGACGTCACCGGCACCGAGCTCGACCGTGCACTTGTCGGGGAGGCGCTGCGCCCGCGCGTCGTCGCCGTCCGGCAGGAGCCAGTTCTCCCCCGCGGATCCGGGCTCGCCGCGCTCCAGACCCCACGGGCGGCTCACCCGCCGTTCGGTGACGAGCGACAACGTGGCCGGCTCGAGGACCTCGAGCTCGCGGTCGATCCCGTCGCCGCCGGGAGACGCGCCCGCGCCGCCACTGCCCCGCCGCAGTCCGTAGCGCCGGACGCGAATCGGGAGCGCGCGCTCGAGTGCCTCGACGGGCGTGTCGTGCGTGTTGGTCATCGCCGTGTGCACGCCGCTCATGCCGGCCTTCCCGGGGCGCCCGCCCTGCCCGCCGCCGACGGTCTCGTAGTACACCCACCCGGCGCCGCCGATCAGCACGTTGTTCATCGTCCCCTGCCCGGCCGCGCCGACGCGCCCGGGAGCGGCGCGCGCGAGGGCGCCGAGGCACACGTCGGCGACGCGCTGGCTGACTTCGACATTGCCAGCGCCGACCGCGGCCGGCGGGCGGGCCGCCACCACCGTGCCCGGCGGCGCGACCACCGTGACCGGCCGCATCGCCCCTCCGTTGGCGGGGATGGACGGGTCGGTCGCCGAGCGCACGGCGAACGCGACCGCACTCACCGTCACGGCCTCGACGGCGTTGACGTTGCCCGGTCGCTGCGCGCCCGTCCCGGTAAAGTCGAACGTCGCGGTGTCGCCGCCCACGGTGAGCGTCACGACGACCGGAGTCGGCGACTGTTGCTCGGGGCGCGGACCCGCCGAGTCCAGCACGTCCTCGAACCGGAACCTCCCGTCCGGCAGGCCCGCGAGGGCCGCCCGCATGCGCCGCTCGCCGTAGTCGACGACCTCGGCGAGGGGGGCGGTCGAGTCGAGCCGCCCGGAGAGCTCGGCCAGGCGCGCCACGCCGAGCCGGTTGGCGCCGTGCTGGGCGTCGAGGTCGCCCCGACGCTCGTCCGGCGTGCGCGAGCTGGTGACCACGACCTCGGCGACGTCCGGCGTGAACAGCACCGGTGGCACACGCAAGCCCTCTTGCTGGATGTCGACGGCCTCCGGCGGCATCGACCCCGGCGCCATCCCGCCCAGGTCGGCGTGATGCGCCCGGTTCGCGGCCCAGCCGACGAGCTCGCCCGCCGCGAAGCACGGCGCCACGAGCGTCACGTCGTTGAGGTGGGTGCCGCCGGCGAAGGGATCGTTGAGCACCACCTGCTGACCCGGTTGCACGCGGTCGCCGAGGGCGTCGGTCGCGGCGCGCACCGACGCCGGCATCGAGCCCAGGTGGACCGGGATGTGCTCGGCCTGCACGAGGAGCTCGCCGCCCGCCGTGAACAGCGCCGCCGAGCAGTCGGCCCGCTCCTTGATGTTCGGGCTGTACGCGGCGCGCCGGAGCACCGCGCCCATCTCCTCCGCGATCCCGGTCAGGCGCGAGAT
>DATFVT010000208.1:0-4438 GCA_035260105.1 Acidimicrobiia bacterium | reverse complement strand
CCACATCGAGCAGGTCGCCGAGGTCGACCTCGTGACGGCGCTGGGGATTCCAGATCTTCGCCTGATGGCTCGCACACCGTCCGGCGGCGGGGGAGCGGCGTCCGTCCTCGGTCTCGCCGCGCTCGCCGTCGAGCGAGGCGTGGCGGAGTCCGTCATCGCCTTCCGGGCCCGCAACCGGTCCAAGGCGGCGTCCTACGGCGACGACCCGAACCAGGGAGGTCGACCGTGGGCCAAGGCCGGCGAGCGGCTGCGTGACGCGCGGCAGTGGCACCATCCATTCGGAGTTGCCGCTCCGGCGCACGAGTTCGCCTTGATCGCCAGCCGGCACATGCACGTCTACGGCACGCGGCCCGAGCACTTCGGCATGCAGGCGGTCGCGCAACGCTTCCATGCCAGTCGAAACCCGGCCGCCATCATGCACGACGCCGTCACGCTCGACGACTGGCGTGCTTCCCGCCCGATCGCCGACCCGATCCGGCTCTTCGACTGCTCGCTCGAGAACGACGGCGCGGCTGCGGTGCTCGTGACGTCGCGGGAGCGTGCCCGCGACCTTCGGCAGCGCGCCGTACCGGTCCTGGCGCAGGTGCAGTACGGGGCTCCGATCCACACGCAGCTGTGCGACTTCTTCGCGGCGACGGCCGCCTTCGGGGAACGTGGCGGGGGCGCGGTGGACGCCGGTCACCGGCTGTTCGCCGAGGCCGGGGTGACACCGGCGGACGTCGACGTCGCGCTGATCGTCGAGCCGTTCACGGTGGCGGTGCCGCTCGCCCTCGAGCAGTACGGGTTCTGCGAGCAGGGAGCCGGCGGGCCGTTCATCGAGAGCGGCGCGACGCGGTGGCCGGAGGGCGCACTCCCCGTCAACACCCACGGCGGCTCGAACGGCGAGGCATTCGTGCACGGGGTGAACCATCTGCCCGAGGCGGTGCGCCAGCTGCGGGGGACCGCCGCGAGCCAGGTCGCGGGGGCGGAGGTCGCGTTCGTGTGCGGCGCGATCAGCGATCCTTCCGGTGCCGTCGTGCTGGGAGTCGATCGATGAGCGGCGCGCACCCGCGACCCGATCCCGTCGCCGCCGACGACGCCCGGTTCTGGGGCTTCGTCGCCGCGGGAGAGCTCCGCATCCAGCGGTGCGCGGAGTGCGGCACGTACCGGCACCCACCGCGCCCGGTGTGCGCGGCCTGCGGGTCGGGCGCGGCGGACTGGGCACGTGCCTCGGGGCGGGCGAGGTCTGGGCCTCCACCGTCATCCACCCGCCGACGCTGCCCGCGTTCGCCTCCCGCACGCCCTACGGAGCCGTGGTCGTGCGACTCGAGGAGGGCGTTTTCCTCGTCGGCAACGTCGTCGACCGCGCGACGGGCGAGGTCGCGATCGGGATGCCCGTCGCCGTCGTGATCACCGAGGTCGAGGACGGCGTCCGCCTACCACTGTTCCGGCTCGTGCGCTGACCGCCTCAGCCCGGGATGCGGGACGGCTCGGCGAACTCGAGCAGCGCGGCGCGGTCCTGGGCGAGGACGAAGCCGGACTTGATCGCTTTGTCGGTAGCGGCCCGGTACTCGTCCCGGTACCGGGCGCGCGAGGGATGGAGCTGCCGGAGCTGCGCGTCCGAGAACGGCGCGGTCGAGCCGAGCAGCAGACAGATCGTCGACGGGTTCGGTCCGGGGGCGCCCGAGAGGGTCGCGACCGGGACGTCCACCGGCGGGGTGCGGATGCCGCCGAGCGCGATCCCGTTGGCGTCCCGCACGATCTGCGGCGGCGTTCCGTCCGTCACCTCGAGGCGGGGAGCGATCGGCGGCGCCTTGCCCTTCTCCATCCAGGTCGTGAGGGCACGGAAGCCGGCCTTGGCGACGACGTGCAGCGGGCCGTTGTTGATCGGCACACCGCAGTCGATCCTGGCGCCGCTGGAGCCGATGAGATGGGCGTCGGCGTGGGCCGTGCCCGCGACCTCCCACAGGCGGAAGCGGTCGCTGTCGGGCTGGCGTGCGCGGTACGAGCTCAGCACGCTCGTCACGTCCGATTCGCTCTGCACGTCGACCACCGGTGCGTCCTGATCGTCGCGGAAGACGGTCGGGGTGCCGGTGATCGAGCCCGCGATGTCGGCGTACCGGCCGGGTCCCACCAGCGGCAGGCCGACCGCCCCCCGACTGTGCACGAAGAAGCCGTCGAAGGCGTGGGTGAGCGGCTGCACGCCGTTGTAGTAGGTGACGAGCGCGAACGCCGACTGGGACTCACCTCCGGCGACGACCCGCTTCACGCGCAGGCCGCCCATGCGGGCTCCCCGGCGAACGGCGCGGGCCACCTGTGTGTAGATGTCGAACGCGAAGCCGTCGCCGGGATGGTCGAGCGACCCGTATCGTGCCGGATCGATCGCCTTGATCCCCTTGCCGGCGCTCTCGGCCCCGGGTGCGTCGACGCGCACGAGCACGGGACCGCCCATCACGCCGATCTGCTGGGCCGACACGCCGACCCATGCGTCGCCCCGCCGCAGGATCTCCTCGTGCAGCGTCGCCCACTCCGGGTCGGCATCCACGCCGCCGCTGACGTTGAGCCACTCGACGATCACCGTCCCGCTGAACCGCGCCGGGTCGGCCGGACGCCGCACGAGCACACGCGTCCGGTACGGCACCTGCGCGTCAGGTTCGAACGACCAGCGACCGTCGCCGGTGAGCGGAGCGGCCGACCGGTACGACGTCGCGGTTCCCGCGGCGACGTACTCCTGCCGCACGTACCCGCGCCGCTTCAGGTTCACCGCGATCGGAGAGCCGATGAAGACGCCGTTGCCGCCGGTCAGCGCCTGCGGCAGGTCGGCCGCCGGTCCGCCCGCCCCGCCTTGGGTCGTCACCGCCGGGGCGGTGGTGCCCGACCAGCCCGCGGCGGCGACGAGCGCCGCACTCAGGACCGCCACCAACCCGCGGCGTCGCCGGCCTGCGTTCCCGACGCCCCGCGTCCCACGAGGATTCCTCACCGGAGCACCTCCGCCTGGCTCAGGGAGAAGATCAGTTGTTGCGGTAGATCTGACCACCCTTCATCACGAACCGCACGTCCTCGACGACGCCGATGTCGTCCAGCGGGTTGCCGGGCACGCCGATGACGTCGGCGAACAGACCGGGGGAGAGACGCCCGCGGTCGTCGGCGTCGATGAGCTCGGCCGACACCGTGGTCGCGGCGCGGATGGCCTGCAGCGGCGTCATCCCGCGGTCGACCAGCGCGAGCAGCTCCTTGGCGTTGCGGCCGTGGGGGATCGCCGGGGCGTCCGTCCCGCAGGCGACCCGGGCACCGCGCTCGATCGCCTTCTTGATCGTCTCGCGCGCGCGGGGGAAGACCTCGGCCGCCTTGGCCTGCAACTCGGGGGCGGCCCTCGAGAGGTCCATCCCGTCGGCCAGGTACGTGGTGGCGACGAGGAAGGCTCGGCGCTGTATCAGCAGCTCGAGCGTCTCGTCGCTCATGAGCGACCCGTGCTCGATGCAGTCGATGCCGGCTTCGATCGCGGCGCGGATGCCGTCGTCGCCGTGGGCATGGGCGGCAACCTTGAGACCGGCGCGGTGTGCCTCGTCGACGATGACGCGGAGCTCCTCGTCGGAGTACTGCTGCGCGCCCGCGGGTCCCGTGTGCGACATGACCCCGCCCGATGCGCACACCTTGATCAGCTGCGCACCGTGCTTGATCTGGTAGCGGACGGCCTTGCGCACCTCGCTGACACCGTCGGCGATGCCCTCTTCGACCGTCAGCGGCATGATGTGTGGCGCGAGCGCCTGGAACATCGTCGGGTCGAGGTGCCCACCGGTGGGCGTGATGGCGTGCCCGGCGGGGACAACCCGCGGCCCGTCGATCCAGCCGAGGTCGATGGCCTTCTGCAGTGCCACGTCCAGCAGCAGCCCGCCCGTCTGCACGAACAGGCCGAGGTTCCGGACCGTCGTGAACCCGGCGCGCAACGTCCGGCGGGCGTTCCCGACGGCGCGGAGTGTCCGCACGGCGGGGTCGTCCTGCACCGGGTTGAGCGGGCTCTCGCTGTCGCGGCCGCCGAGGAGGAGGTTCACCTCCATGTCCATCAGCCCCGGGAGGAGCGTGAGATCTCCGACGTCGATGGTCACCGCGTCGTCGGGCACCGACGTCGGCGCGACATCGACGATCCGCTCACCGTCGACGAGGAGCCCACCGGGCTCGAAGACCTCGCCACGGTCGACGTCGAGCAGGCGGGCGCTGCGGAGGTGGATGGGCGACGCCGGCGTTCGAGGGCGCGCCATGCCGCTCAGATCGCCGGTTCGGACACGGCGTCGAAGCTCGCCGCACCGCTGTCGGGGACGCGGGGTTGCCTCCACACCTCGACCGGGAACGAGGCGGTCATGAGCCCGCAGTACAGCCACAACAGATGCTTGGCGTCGTCCGGCAGCGCGTCCATCGAGAACTGCTCGAGGTAGGAGAGGGCTTCGTCCATCCGCGGGAA
>DATFVT010000207.1:0-2167 GCA_035260105.1 Acidimicrobiia bacterium | reverse complement strand
ACGGCACGCGATCGCCCCAACGGGTCAGCGGCCGTCCGGGAGCGGGCCGTACCCGAGCACCTTGACAGGCTCGGCGTTGCCGAACAGCACGTCGGGCTCGACGAGCGGACGTAGCGCCTCCTTGTATCGGCGGAAGTCTTCACCGCTCTCGTGTGCCGCGACGGCTTCCTCGCTCTCCCAGGTCTCGTAGAGCCAGAACTCGTTCGGGTTGTCGGTGGACTGGTGCACGCCGAAGGCGAGGTTTCCGGGTTCCCCCGCTTCGATTCGGCGGGGGTTCACCAAGAGGAGCTCACGCACCTCGTCCGCCTTGCCTTCCTTGGCGACCATCTTCACGAAGTATGTGACTGGCGGCATGCGATCGCTCCCTCCTCCGCCCGCTTTTGCGATCTCGCGCCAATGTGTCGGCGCGGTGGAGTGTCAGTCAACTGCGCCGCGCTTCGAAGAACTCCCTGACGAGCGCGCTGCACTCGTCGGCGCGCACGCCGTCGACGACGGCCGCCTCGTGGTTGAGCCGAGGGTCGGCGGCGAGGTTGTAGAGGCTTCCGAGCGCGCCGGCCTTCGGGTCCCGGGCGCCGAAGGCGACGAGGTCGAGACGCGCGGCAACGGCCGCGCCCGCGCACATCACGCACGGCTCGAGCGTGACCACGAGCGCGTGGCCGTCGAGGCGCCAGGAACCCAGCGCCCGGGCCGCGTCGCGGAGGGCGAGGATCTCGGCGTGCGCGGTCGGGTCGCCGTCGAGCTCGCGCTCGTTGTGGCGCCGGCCGACGATCCCGCCGTCGGCCACGCGCACGACGACGGCGCCGATCGGGACGTCGTGGCCGGCCGCGACGCGCGCCTCGTCGAGCGCCACGCCCATCAGCTCGTCGAGCCGCTCGCGTTCCACGCTCGGCAGCGTACGGGCCGCTTGGGCGGAGGGAGTGGGATTCGAACCCACGGTGAGTTGCCCCACACACGCTTTCCAAGCGTGCCGATTCGGCCGCTCTCGCACCCCTCCGGATGTGAAGAACGGACCGTGCACCCGCCGTCGACCCCGACGCCACCCGGTGCACTTGCTCGCGGTGGCTCGGGCCAGGTGTACCTGCGGCACACGGGAGGGCTCGCTGAGAGCTGCTTCCTTCCGGACCTGACTCGGTTCGCGAGATCCCGTTGCGCAGGACCCGACCCTCAACGTCACGCGCGGGCCGCTGCCGTGCGGCGGCCGGGCCTCGGGCGGGAATTCAGCCCCCCGTACGTGGATTGGGGGTACAGGGCACCACGGGCTCCCCGCCTAGCACGGTCCGCGGCGCGAGGGTAGCAACCGCCTGCGCGATCAGCGGCGGCCGCGGTGCAGCTGCAGCGAGAGCCGCTGCATCAGATCCCCGTAGTGCGTGAGCTCGGTCACGGCGCCGGGGCGCCCGCCGGGCGCGTTGCGGTAGTCGGGGATGCCGACGGACGTCACGAGCATGCACGACGCCCTCGTGGCGAAGAACCGACGGACGGGCTCGTCGAAGAACGTGAGCCCGGTCGCGCCGTCGCCGAGCATGAAGGCCGCCAGCGACAGCCTCCCGGACGCGATGCCCGCTTCGAGCTGCGCCACCCGGTAGCCGCGGGCGCCGAGGCCACCGAGCGCGGTGTCGAGGCGCGCGCAGTGGAACGCGGTGTACGCGGAGTCGCCGCCGAGCGGCTGATCGAGGCACAGCTGCTGCGTGATCTCGCGGAACTGGCCCGGTCGCACGAGCTCGAGGTCGCCGTCCTGCCAGCGGTAGGCGCCCGGATCGACACCCTCGATGCCGTGCACGGCGAGGTTGTGCTCGAGCAGCGTGGTCCCGTGCGCGACGAAGTCGGCCGGCACCGGTCGCGCTCCGTACGCCACGCCCCAGCGCAGCAGCGCCGCCGGCGCCGTCTCCGGTCGCATGATGCGGGTCGCGCCCCGGCGCAGGATCACGTCCTCGATCGCGGCGATCGCGCCCGCCGGCGCCGGGTCGATCTCCTCGCGTGCGGGGCTGCCGCCGATCGCGTGGGCGCGCCAGCCATCGACAGCGGCGGCGTCCTCGAGCTCGCCCGCGTGCTGGGCCTCCACGATGAGCGGGAACGTGATCGGGTGGGGCGAGATGGGGGCGACCTCGACGTCGAGCGACGGCAGGTCGCGCGGGACGGACGGCGGCTCGCCCGCGCCGATCGAGACGAG
>DATFVT010000206.1:0-13057 GCA_035260105.1 Acidimicrobiia bacterium | reverse complement strand
GAGCTCGGGCGCGCGGGGCGACGGCACCGGGCCGGGCGCGACCGAGGAGCGCGACAGCCGCCGCAGCGCGGTGATCGACGGCTGGAACAGGTAGGCGCCCCCGGTCGTGAAGATGAAGCGTTGCATCGTGAGGTGCACCGGGTTGCCGCCGGGCAGCGTGAACTGCTTGGTCCGCACCGCCTGCGACAGGATCGGGTCGTGCCCGTCACCGGGCTCCGGATGGTCGGGCTTGTTGAACCACTGCGAGATCACGAACTCGAACTGGCGCTCGAGTGACGCCTGGTAGCCGAGGAACAGCAGACCCCGGTCGGCGTCGGCACCTCCCGTTGATCCGGCGGGCGCGCCGTCCCGGAACGACTCGCCGTAGGGGATGCCGCGCCGCAGGATGCGGTGCGTCTGCGTATCGGCTTCGCCGCCCGTCGGCGTCTTCTCGTCGCGCGGGTACGCCTTCCTGATGTGCGCGGCACGGGGGACGATCCTGCCTGCGGGGTCGTCGTGGGCGAACTCGAAGTTGTTGATCCGCTTCGGGTCGAGGATCGTCGGGTTCATCCGCGACGGATCGGCCTGCGACGGATCGAACGTGTCGGGCTGGTCCTCGGTCCGCTCGAGGGGCGCGCCGCTCGCGTAGCGGCCGACGAGCTTGGCACCGAGCCGCTCGGTGCTGACGCCCTGGTCGTCAGCGGCGCCGGCGAGGAAGCGACGGAAGCCGGCCACGTCCTGGCGGAGACGACGGAACACGAGGTACGACCCGTCGGCCGTCCACGCCGGGCCCGATCGCGAGATAGGCCCGGGATGGCCATTGGCGCCCTCTCCGCCGTCCGGGTCGGCCGTCGCGATCTGGGTCGGGTAGCCGAGCACGAACTCGCCCGGCCACAGGAGGTCCTGGCCGGGCAACCCCTGTTCGTCGTCGTCGGGGTTCTGGCGACGCGTCAGGCCCCGGATGCCGGGCTGCGAGACGCCGTCCTTGAAGCCGAAGTGCTCGTGGCCGGGCTGGTCGGCGCGCACCCGGCCGGTGTCGTCGAAGACGACGCTCACCCCGTGGGCGGCCATCCGTTGCGTGTGCGCGCTCGCCAGCCGGTCGAGGACCGACGGCACGTCGGCCGCCAGCAGCAGCAGGCCGTGCACGTCCGGCGACGCGAAGGGGCCGACCCAGCGCGCCGGGGCGCTCTCGTCGACGTCGCCCAGGAGCTGCGCACGCGCCGCCATGCCTTCGCGGAACGTCTCCGGGAACATCGACAGCTCGGTCTCCGGAGCGCCCAGGGCGGCAAGCCCCGGGTGCGTGAACGCGACGTTGAGCCAGCTCGCCTGGAGCGTCGAGATCTCGGTGCCGCGCCGCGCTCGCGCGCGCCGGAAGAGGTCGTTGAACGCCAGCACCTCCTCGGTCGTCGCCGTCTCGTCGACGATGGTCGCCAGCCAGGCGCGGGCGCGCGCGGCGTCGCCGAGCCGGAAGAAGAGCAGTCGCTGGTGGTCCTTGTTGAACCCGGCGAGGACGTTGCCCTGGATCTCGGCGAGGTCGATCTCCGGGTCGGTGCTGCCAGTGGGCTCGCTGTCGCCCTCGTCGTCCGGTGCGTGCCCCCGGCGCGGGCGGTCGCGCGGCGGATCGTCGGCGAGGGTGCGCCACGGTGCTCCGAAGGCTCCCAGCGCGGCGCCGGCGCCGCCGGCTCGCAACATCGATCGTCGGCTGACTCGCCGCTCCGGACCCCCCACGAAGTGAGCGTACGAACCCAACCTGAGGTGCACCTGAACGTCGGTTGTGAATGTGCGCGCGGGTCAGTCGCGGAAGACCGGGGCGCGCTTCTCCTTCCGGGCCCGGACCGCCTCCTCGAAGTTCTCGGTCGTCAGGCGCACGTAGAGCTGCGCGTGGGCTTCGGCGTCCATCTGCGCGTGCAGGCTGCCGGCATCGAGGCTCGACCACAGCATGCGCTTCGTGCTCTCGACACCGACGCGACTGAACCCGATGATCCGCTCGGCGAGCTCGTAGCAGCAGTCGAGGAGCTCCCCGCCGGGAACGCTGCGCGAGACGAGGCCGATGCGCTCCGCTTCCTCGGCCTGCACGTCGCGGCCCGACAGCATGATCTCGAACGCGCGGGACGAGCCGATGGCGCGCGGGAGGAGGTAGCTGATCCCGAGCTCGGTCGACGCGAGCCCGTTGTTGATCCCGGCGGCGCGGAAGTACGCGCTCTCCGACGCCAGCCGGATGTCCGCCGCCACCGCCAGGCAGAAGCCACCGCCGATGGCGGCGCCGTTGACGGCGGCGATGACGGGCTGGTGCATCCGCCGGAGCTCGACGATCACGTCGTGGAGCAGCTCCATCGAGCGCTGCGCGATCGAAGAGCGCGTCAGCCCCGCGATGTTGGGGATGGTGCCGGGGTTCTCGAGGTCGGCGCCGGAGCAGAACCCGTGGCCGGCGCCCGTGAGGACGACCACGCGGGTGTCGTTGTCGCGGCTGACCTCCTCGAGTGCGTCGCGCAGCGGGATCATCACGTCGAACGCCATGGAGTTCATGCGTTCGGGACGGTTCAGTGTGACGAGCGCGACCTGGGGACGGGGCTTCTCCACGAGGACGAACGACATGGAACCAGTTCTAGTCGCCTCACCCGCCGCCGGGCACAGGCCCGGGGGCCGACCGCGCCGGCGGGAGGACGCGCGGTTATTTTCGACGGCCGATGGTCCGGGGCCGAAGCTGGGGCGTGGTGGGAGTCGTGGTCGTCGTGGCCGCGGCCATCGGCTACGTCGCCTTCGCGGCGACTCGGGACCAGAACGCGGGCGACGTCCCGCCGGGCTGCCGGGTCTCGCTCGACGGCGCCACCTTCACGATGAGCCCGGAGCAGGCCTCGCACGCGACGACGATCGCCGCCGTCGGCAAGCGCCTGGGGATGCCCGACCACGCGGTGTCGGTCGCGCTGGCCGCCGCGCTCCAGGAGTCGAAGCTCTACAACCTCGATTACGGCGACCGGGACTCGCTGGGGCTGTTCCAGCAGCGGCCGTCCCAGGGCTGGGGCACGCCGACCGAGGTCCTGACCCCGCACTACGCGGCGAGCGCCTTCTACCGACGCCTGGCGCGGGTTCCCGGCTGGGAGACGCTGCCGGTCACGACGGCGGCGCAGCGCGTGCAGCGCAGCAGCGCGCCGGACGCGTACGCGCAATGGGAGCTGCAGGCGCGGGCCATCGCGCAGGCGGCCACGGGCGAGATCCCCGCCGGGCTCAGCTGCCGGGTCGACGTCGGCGCGACCCAGTCGTCGGGCAAGCCGTTGCGTCAGGCGCTGGCGCGGGAGCTCGGCCCGTTCACGCTCGACGTGCCCGTCCCCGACGCTCGGGGCTGGACCGTGGCGGCCTGGCTCGTCGGCCACGCGCAGGAGTTCGGCGTGAGCCAGGTCACCTTCGCCGGCCAGGCGTGGACGCCGTCGTCCGGTCGTTGGCTCGCTTCCGGCGGGCCCATCGAGATGACCGTGCGGGTCACCGAAGAGCGTTGATGCGCGTCAGCCGGCGGGCGGGATGTTCTGGTTGTGGCAGAACAGGTTCGTCGGGTCCCACTTGGCCTTGAGCGCCTGGAGCTCGGCGAACTTCTCGGGGCCGTAGGCCGCGGCCACCCGCTCGACGCGGTCCTCGTCCAGCATGTTGAGGTACTGGCGACCGCTGGACCAGGGCTTCATCGCGGCCGAGAAGTCGCGCGTCCACGAGATGTTGTGGTCGGTCTCGGCCGGGTCCTCCCACATCGAGAGGTAGTGCAGGTTCCATTCTGCGTTCCGTTGGGGGAACGCCGTGGCCTCTTGGGGAACCCGGGACAGCGCGCCGCCGCCCGGCATGACGATGACCTGGCTGAGCGGTGAGATCGGGTGCGTCGCGCGCGGGACGAACGTGTCGATCGCCTCGTCGGGCAGCGAATCGTAGAAGTCGGCGGTCCAGTAATTCAGGCGCCCGCTCTGGTTTGCAGCGTCGAGCATCTGCTGCACGGCGACGTACGGCATGGGCTGGACCATGTCGAGGCCGGGCGGGCCGAACTCGCGCAATGGCCGGAACGCCTCCTCGCCCTCGGCGACATCACCGGCGTACAGCACGACGACGCCGACGACCGGCTGGCCGCGCACCGGCTCGGGCACGAACTCCTCGGGCGGTGCGGTGATGAACGCAACCCCGCCGCACACCTCGTCGGGCGCGGCAAGGATGAAGTCGCGGTAGAAGCGCAACAGGTCGTCCGCCATCTCGGCCTGGTGCATGAGCTGACCCGCGAGCACGATCGGGCCGACGGGATGCACCCGGAGGTGGAACGCGGTGACGACGCCGAAGTTGCCGCCGCCGCCCCGCAGCCCCCAGAAGAGGTCGGGGTTCTCGTCCTCCGACGCGACGACCTGACGCCCGTCGGCCGTGACGACCTCGGCCTTGACGAGGTTGTCGCACGTGAAGCCGTACTTGCGCTCGAGCCACCCGCTGCCACTGCCCAGCGCGAGGCCGCCGATGCCGGTGTCCGAGATGCGGCCACCGGTGACGGCGAGACCGTGCTCCTGCGTGGCGGCGTCGATCGCGCCCCATCTTGCGCCGCCCTCGACGCGCGCGACCCGCTGCTCGGGATCGACGTCGATACGCGCGAGCGTGCGGAGATCGACGCAGATGCCCTCGTCGACGACGGCGGCGCCCGTCACGCCGTGCCCGCCCCCGTAGATCGACAGCGGGATGTCCAGCTCGCGGGCGATGTTGACGGCGGTGGCGACGTCGTCGGCGCTCGTGCATCGCGCGATGACACCGGGACGACGATCGATCATCCCGTTGAACACGCTCCGCAGATCGTCGTGCGCGGCGTCGCCGGGGTAGACGAGCTCGCCACCGAAGCCCGGGACGTCGATGGTGGTGGTGCGGACGTCGGCCATGCCTGCCCTCCTTGCTGGTCCTGCCGGGGGAGGAATTGAGATTATTCCGAGCCGCCGCCCACCGGATCATCGACGCCGTCACCCGGACGGGAATTCTCGGTCTCGGCACAGCTGTTCCTCAGGAAGCTCAAAGCTTCGCCCGCGACAATTCGCCCATGCCCGGTCCTCGATCCGCATCCGCCCGCACCACCCCCGGCCGCCGGCTCCGCGGCCTCGCCGTCCTCGGCGCGTCCCTGATCGGCGCCGGTGCCCTCGGCCTCACCGCCGCGGCCGCCGGGGCCCAGAGCTCGGGCGGCTCCGGCGGCCTGAACGTCGGCGCCCTCGCGTCGTCCGTCGACCCGGCGGTCGCAGTCGTCAACACGACGCTGGCGAGCGGGCGGGGCGAGGCCGCCGGCACGGGCATGGTCATCTCGTCGTCGGGCGAGATCCTGACGAACAACCACGTGATCGAGAACTCGAGCAGCGTCCGCGTCCAGATCGGCGGCAAGGGTCGCAACTACGCGGCGGACGTGCTCGGCTACAACGTCGCCGAGGACGTCGCCCTGCTGAAGATCGACGGCGTGTCGGGCCTCGACACGGTCAAGACCGACGACAGCGTGACCGTGGGCGAGCCCGTCGTCGCCCTCGGCAACGCCGGTGGCCGGGGCGGCACCCCCGACGCCAGCCCGGGCGCGGTACGGGGGATCGGCCAGACGATCGAGGTCGCCGACACCGCCGGCTCCCAGACGCTGCGGAACCTGATCCGGATCGACGCCGCCCTCGAGCCCGGCGACTCGGGCGGGCCGCTCGTCGACGCCGACGGCGAGGTCGTCGGCATGAACACGGCGGCGAGCAGCGGCGGCGGGTTCCGGCTGCGTACCGGCTCGAGCGAGGGCTACGCGGTCCCGATCAAGACCGCCCTGTCGGTCGCGAGCCAGATCCGGTCGGGCCAGGGCAACGGCGACACGCACGTCGGCGAGCGCGCCTTCCTCGGCGTCTCCGTCCGCACCGTGGGCCAGAGCGGCTCGCGGACCGGCGGGACGTCGCGCTCGAGTGCGCTGGTCGAAGGTGTGCAGTCGAACTCGCCGGCCGACGACGCCGGCCTCCAGGAAGGCGACACGATCGTCTCGCTGGCGGGGAAGAGCGTCATGTCGATCGACGACCTCACCTCGGCGCTCGCCCCCCATCACCCGCGCGACAAGGTCGGCATCACCTGGGTCGACCAGTCCGGCGACCGCCACACCGCCCAGGTCACGCTCGGCTCCGGCCCGCCGGCGTAGACCTCAGTCGAGCGCCACGCCGGAGGTGGCCGCGAGCTCGCGGCTCTGCGCCACGACCCGGGTCATGCCCATGTCGCCGGCACCGGCCAGGCATTCGCGCAGGAGATCGCGCACCCGGTGACGTGCGTCGTCGTCGCCGCGGCGTGACAGCAGCCGGGCGTACTCCCAGTTCCCGTGCACGACCCACGGACGGTTCCCGGTACGGGCATTGCGATCGACAGCACGCGAGAAGTGCTCGTCCGCGGCGTCCCATCGGCCTGTGGTTGCAGCGGCAAGCGCGAGGAACAGCTCGTTCGATCCGACCACGAGGGCGGGTGATCCCGCGACCGTGAATGAGTCCGCGTACGGAGTAAGCATGTCGTACAGAAGCGCCGCCCTTCCGGCGTCGCCGATGTACGCGCACGACGCGATGACGATGGCCATCGCGACCGACCAGTTCGCGTCGCGCGGGAGCCCCTCGAAGTCGTCGGCCGCGAGGATGTCGAGCTGCTCGCGTACATCGTCGGGCCGTTCGAGCATCGAGTACAGGTAGACGAGCCCCGTCCGCCACGCCGGAAGCAAGGGATACTGCTCGACCATCGCGGTCACGACCGGTTCGAGCTCCTCGAGGCCACCCCGGGCGCGCCTGAACTCGATCTGTGCGACCCCGTACATCTGGAGTGCCGTCTCGTTCGCCGGCATGTACGAAAGTGCCTCTTCGGCGAGACGGGCGGCGAGGTCGTAGTCCCCGTCCATGAGGACCCGGGCACACGCGTGCACGCGGCTGCCCCAGAGAAGATCGGGGCGGTTCAACTCGTCCGCGATCGCCTGCTCGATCGCGAGCATCTCGTCACCCCCCTCGGTGTCCCCGAGCTCGAGGAGATCGGCGAAAGCCCACGTCGCGGCGGCCGCCTCGAGCCCGCGGTCACCGGCCTCGCCGCCAAGCCGCAGCATCTCGTCGGCGATCGCAAGCCGTTCGTGTGCAGCGCCGGGCGCCCACATGCCCCAGTGCGCGCTCCCGAGCACGTACGCGAGGGCGCCGGGATCGTCGAGCCGTCGCGCCATGGCCACGGCGTCGTCGGTCAGGACCCGCCGCCGTTCGCCCGACTCGGGAAGGAAGTAGAGCTCGCCGGCGAGTCGTGCCGCCACCATGGCACGACGCGCCGAGTCGCCGGCCGGCAGGCGCTCCAGCGCGTCCTCACATAGGGCGACGAGCTCGTCCTTCACGACACCGGCGTCGGTCCATGCCCGAGACCCGCCGAGGCTGATGGCGGCGTCGGCGACGAGATCGGGCCGGCCGACGACACGCCCGTGCTGCGCAGCGGCCATCGCGGCCTGCTGCGCCCCATGCCGATCGCCGGCGGCCCACCGAGCGTTGGCCGAGCCGATCAGCAAGCCGCCACGATGGTCCCGCTCGTCCGGGCTGCCGGGTTCGAGGACTGCGAGAGCGCGCTCGTACAGGTCGGCGGCCTCCTCGTATGCGAGTCGCGCCGTTGCTCGCTCCGCCGCCTCGGACGAGTATCTGATCGCTTTGTCGGTCTCGCCGAGCGCTGCGGCCTCGCAGTAGTGGCGCGCCAGGCTGGGCAGGACGCTGTCGTCGCCCGCAGCGCGTGGCTCGAGCGCCTGGGCGACCCGGCGGTGGAGGCGCAGCCGGCGGGTCGTCGGGATCTCGTCGTACAGGGTCGAGCGGACGAGGGCGTGCACGAACGTAAATCGGGCGTGACCGGGGATCGCCTCGATCAGGCGCGCTTCCTCGGCGGCTTCGAGGGCGTCCAGCACCGGTTCCAGGTCGACGCCTCCCGCCTCCGTCAACAGCGCGCTGTCGAAGTCGCGGCCGATCACGGCGGCCACCGCGAGCACGGCATTGGTGTCGTCGTCGAGGCCCGCGAGGCGGCGGCTGATCACCTCGCGCACGCCTTCGGGGATGCCGAGCCGATCGGCGGCGGGGGTGCGCACCCAGCGGCCGTCGCGCTGCTCGACCGCGCCCGATTCCACCAGGTGGCGCAGCACCTGACCGACGAAGAACGGATTCCCCTCGGTTTCGTTGTAGACCTCGCGCGCGACGGCCGCGATCTCTGGGCTCGACCCCTGATCGGCGGCGGCCTCCACGAACTCCTCCACCTCGCCCTCGTCGAGGCCGCGCAGCGCGATGCGTTCGACGGCGTCGTCGCGACGCAGATCGGCGAGCATCTCGGCCAGCGGGTGGCGCCGGTCGAGCTCGGTGTCGCGATAGGTGCCGACCAGGAGCACTGGTGCGTCACCGGCTGCCCGCGTCAAGTGGCGCAGCATCAGGAGGGTCGGCTTGGCCGCCCAGTGCAGGTCGTCGAGCAACAGCACGACCGGTGCGTTCGCGGCCGTTCCGACCATGAGCGTCTCGACGGACTCGAAGAGCCGGTAGCGCTCGGTCTCGGCGTCGGCGCGCACGGGCGGCGACAGTCCCGGGAGCATCTGGTCGAGCTCGGGGACGAGTCGGGTGAGCTCACCGCCGAAGGGCCCGAGCTGGGCCCCGAGCTCGGCCGGCGCGCACGCGGTCGCGTACGCGCGGAGGGCCTCGACGAACGGCTGGTACGGGACGGCGAGCTCCTCGTCGCACCGTCCGAACATGACCGTGGCGCCCTCGGCGTGCGCGCGGCGGGCAAGCTCGGACGCGAGGCGCGTCTTGCCGACGCCGGGCTCCCCCGACACGAGCACCAAGCGCTTGTCGCCGCGCTTCCACGTCGACCACAAGCCGTCCATTTCGCGCACCCGGCCGACGAAGCCGATGGTCTCCGACCCGGCGAGCGGCGCCGGGAGCGGGACACCGACGTGCTCGATCCGCCACGCGACCTCGGCGGCGGCGAGCGGAGCCGCCAAACCCTTGAGCTCGACCTCGCCGACCGGATGGAAGTCGTGGCCACCGCGCGTGCCGGCGAGAAGCCGGACCACGTCGGCGACGAGGATCTGTTGCCCGTCGGCGGCATCGCAAAGCCGGCGCGCTTCGACGACCGGGGTACCGAAGCAGTCGTCGCCCTCCCAGACGACGTCGCCGGCGCTGATCCCGACCCGGATCGCGAGCTGCGGCTGCGCGCCGCGCGCCAGTCGGTCGACGCCACGCTGCATCGCCTCTGCGGCGGCGACTCCCTCGACGGCCGAGTCGAAGACGATCATCAACCCGTCGCCGGTGCCCTTGACCTCGCGCCCTCCGTTGGCGCTCAGCGCGTCGCGCAGCACACGATCGTGCGAGCGCCGCATCTCATCGGCGGCGTCGTCACCCACCGCCTGGCGCAGCGCGGTGGAACCGACGAGATCGGTGAACAGCACCGTCGCCGTCTCCGGCCGACTCGCCTCTCCTGCCTCGAGGCTCACACCCACATGGTATGGGCGCCCGCCGATACGCTCGCCGCCGATGCCGGGTGGGTTCGATCCGTTCGATCCGGGGCAGGCGCAGCGGGCCTGGCCGCTGCTGAAGGAGCTCCGCCGGCAGGGCGCGGTCGCGCCGATCGCGGGCGGGATGCACTACGTCACCCGGCACGCCGAGTGCCGCGAGGCGCTGCGCGACACCGAGACCCTCTCGAACGCGTCGGGGATGAAGGCGCAGGGCGTCGAGGTGCCGTTCGAGGACCGGATCCTGGGCGAGCTCGACCCGCCGCAGCACACGGCGGTCCGTCGCGTGATGGTCACCGCGCTCACGCCCAAGGTCGTGCACGCCGCCGAGCCGTTCATGCGGGGCACCGCCGAGGGGCTGCTCGACGGCGTGACGGTGCCCGGCCGCGCCGATCTCGTGCCCGCGTTCACCGTCCCGCTCCCGAACCGCGTCACGGTGCACCTCCTCGGGTTCCCGGCGGCGGACGCCGACCAGATCGCGTCGTGGGCCGGCGGGCTCATGGTCAGCGAGTTCCCGCGGACGAACCGGACCGAACGGGGCGAGGGATTCGCGGGCGCGTTCCCCGAGTTCGCCCGCTACATCGACGACAAGATCGACCACCGCGTGCGTCTCGTCGAACGGGGCAAGGATGTGCCCGACGACGTCCTCACCCGGCTCGTGCAGCTCGAGGTGAACGGCGACCGCCTCACTCCCCGGCAGCTCCGCGCGCTGACGCGGAACCTCATCACCGGTGGCCTCACGACGACGAGCCAGCTGCTCGGCAACCTGCTCCACCAGCTGCTGAGCGACCCGGACCTCGAGCGCACGCTCCGCGCCGACGACGGCGCGATCGCCAACGCCGTCGAGGAGAGCCTGCGCATCGCGCCGCCGCTCCTGTTCGTCGCCCGCGGGTGCGTCCGGGACACGTCCATCGCCGGTTGTCGGATCGAGGCCGGCGAGCGGGTGATCGTGGGCACCGGGTCGGCCAACCGTGACGAGCAGCTCTTCGAGGATTGCGACGAGTTCCGGGTCGACCGTCCCAACGCCGACCAGCACCTGACATTCGGCTACGGGCCCCACGTGTGCCCGGGGGCCGCGCTGGCGCGGGTCGTCGCCCGCATCGGGCTCGCCGCGTTCCTCGAGCGCTTCCCGGCCCGCTCGGTGCGGCTCGCCGAGGGCTTCGAGTTCGAGAACGTGCCCACGTTCTTCGAGATCGGCCCCCGCCGCCTCCCGGTCGACACGGGCGTCGCGTGACGGACGACGCGCCGGCTCGCCCGCTGCGCCGGCTCGATCTCGGCGCCGGCCCGACGATCGTGCTGCTGCACGGGTACGGGATGAAGCCCGAGACCTACGTGCCGATGGCGAGGCTGCTCACGGACCGGGCCCGTGTGGTCATCCCCGACCTCTTCGGAGTGCCGGGGCGGTGGACGTTCGACCACGCGCTCGACTGCCTGCAGCGCACGCTCGACGACCTGGGCGTCGACCAGGTGAGCCTGCTCGGCCACTCCTTCGGTGGCGGCCTCGAGCTCGGGCTCGCGTGCCGGTCGCCGGCGCGGATCGTGGAGTGCGTCTTCAGCGACACGCTGGGCATGCACGAAGAGTTCTCCCTCGCGCTGGAGGCCGTCCATCCCCTCGGCATCGTCCGCATGGCGACGCCGCGTGCGGTGCGGTCGTTCTCGGAGCAGTGGCTCGCGCATCCGATCCACCTGGCGGAGGCGGGGCTGTGGGCGTTCCGCAGCGACCGCCGGCCGGAGATCGAGGAGTGCGCGGAGTTCGGGCTGCCGTGCCACGTGCTGTGGGCGGCGCGCGACACGATCCTGTCCCGCAAGGACGGCCAGGAGTTCGCGCGCCGGCTGCACGCGACGTTCACGGTCGCCAAGACACCGCCCGGCTACGGCCCGATCGACCACGACTGGATGTTCGACGACCCCGAGCTGTTCGTGCAGCACCTCGACGCGCTCGGGCTGCGGGCGCTGCCCCTCGCGTAGACGGCGCGCCGGCAGGCGGTGTCAGCGCACGAGCCGGGGCAGGATGGCCGCCGCCACCGTCACGCCGAGCACGAGCGCGAACAGCAGCACGCCGAAGTCGACGAGCAGATTGCCGGGCGTGCCGAGCAGGAGGCGGCGGAGGGCGTTCACCTCGTAGCTGAGCGGGTTGATGACGCTGAAGGCGCGCAGCCACGCCGGCATGAGGTCGACCGGGTACAGCGCGTTCGAGCCGAAGAACAGCGGCATCGTGATCGCCTGGCCGATGCCCATGAGACGCTCGCGGGTCATCGCCAGTCCGGCGATCGACAGCGACAGGGTGGCGAAGAACGCCGACCCGAGCACCACCGCCAGCGCGGCGGCGAGGAGCCGGAGCGGGTTCGTCGTGAAGTCGACGCCGAGGATCCGCGCCAGCACCAGGATCACGATGACCTGACTGAACGCGCGGATCGACGCCGCGAACGCCTTCCCCGTCACCAGCGCCGCGCGCGGCGTGGGAGTGACGAGCAGCTTGGCGAGCACGCCGGCGTCGCGCTCCCAGATCACCTGGATGCCGTAGAACACGGCGACGAACAGCCCGGACTGGGCGAGGATGCCGGGGGTCAGGAAGTCGAGGTAGTCGATCCCGCCCGTCGGGATGACGTGCAGCCGGTTGAACGTGGTGCCGAAGATCAGCAGCCACAGCGCCGGCTGGATCGCCCGCGTGACCAGCTCGGTGCGGTCGTGGCGGATCTTCTGGATCTCGACGAGGCAGAACGTCGCGATGCGGCTGCCGAGCCACCGCCACGCGGGCGGGGCCGGCGGGGGCGCGAACGCGGCGTCAGCCGAGGCGGCGGGCGACGCGCCGGGTGCTACGAACGTCACGGAGCTCTCCTCCCTCCTCGAGCGAGTCACCCGCGTAGTGGCGGAAGACGTGGTCCAGCGTCGCCTCCGGCCCGAGGCCGGCTTCGAGCTCGGCCGGGGTGCCGACGGCGCGGATGCGGCCGCGGTGCATGAGAGAGACGCGGTTGCAGAGCTCCTCCGCCTCTTCCATGTAGTGCGTCGTGAGCAGCACGGTGATCCCCTCGGCCTGCAGCGCGCGGAGCCGGTCCCAGACGGTGTCGCGACCGACCGGATCGAGCCCGATCGTCGGCTCGTCGAGGATGAGCACCCGGGGCTGGTTCACGAGCGCCTGGGCGAGCTCGAGGCGCCGGACCATGCCGCCCGAGTAGGTGTTGGCGAGCCGGTCGGCGGCGTCCTCGAGGTTCATCGCGGCAAGCACCTCCTCGACGCGGTAGGGGCGCTCGCGGCGCGGGACGTCGAAGAGGCGGGCGAACATCGACACGTTCTCGCGCCCGCTGAGCTGCCCGTCGGCCGAGAGCTGCTGCGGGACGTAGCCGACGAGCCGGCGGGCCTGCATGGGCGCCTCCGACACGTCGAGCCCGAAGATGCGCGCCGCGCCTTCGACGACCGGCAGCAGCGTCGTGAGGATGCGGATGGTCGTCGTCTTCCCGGCGCCGTTCGGCCCGAGGAGCCCGAACATCTCGCCCGTCCGCACGTCGAGGTCGACGCCGTCGACGGCGACGTGGTCGCCGAACCGGTAGCGCAGGCCCGAGCACTCGACCGCGGGCGCGGGCACGAAGGCTG
>DATFVT010000205.1:0-3949 GCA_035260105.1 Acidimicrobiia bacterium | reverse complement strand
CGCGCCGGTGCGCTCGGGGAGGAGGTGCGCGGGCGGGACGCGATACGGGATCCCGGCATGGCGGATCTTGCGCTTCGCCCGGACGAGTCGTTGCGCCATCGTCCGCTCGGGGACGAGGAACGCCCGGGCGATCTCGGCCGTTGTCAACCCGGCAAGCGTGCGCAGCGTGAGCGCGACCTGCGCGTCGAGCGCGAGGGCCGGGTGGCAACACGTGAAGATCAGGCGCAGCCGGTCGTCGCCGACGCCACTCTCGTCTTCGTCGATCGGGTCATCACCGGCGAGCACGGCCACCTCCTGGAGCTTCGTTGCTCCCCTCGCCGCCCGGCGCAGCCGGTCGATCGCGCGGTTGCGGGCGGTGGTCGTGAGCCACGCTCCGGGATTGCGCGGGACGCCGTCGCGCTGCCACCGCTCGAGCGCCAGCGCGAAGGCGTCCTGCGCGCATTCCTCGGCGACGTCCCAGTCGCCCGTCACCCGGATGAGGGTGGCGACGACCTGGCCCCACTCGTCGCGGAAGGCGTCCGCGACCGCGGCGGGAACGTCGGTGGCTACATCTCCCAGATCGGCCTCACCTCGATCGTGCCGATGCGGGCGCCCGGGATCTTCGAGGCGACGTCGATCGCCTCGTCGAGGTCCTTGCAGTCGACGAGGTAGAACCCGCCCATCTGCTCCTTGGTCTCGGCGAAGGGACCGTCGGCGGTGAGGACCTCGCCGTCACGCACCCGGACGGTGGTGGCGTCGGTCGTCGGCCGCAGGCGCTCGCCGCCCTGCAGCACGCCGCGCTTGCCCATCTCGTCGCCGAAGGCCAGGTACTCGTTCAGCGTCGCCTGGCCCTCTTCGGGGCTCATTGCCTGAATCGCCGTCTCGTCGGCGCAGATCAGCAGTGCGTATCGCATGGCTCCTCCTCGTCCTGCCAGTTCACCACCCCGACGAACGGGCGGCGGGCGGATCGACACCCACGCCGAGATTCCGGCGCCGCGGGCCAGCCGTCGTTCGCGCTGAACTGAGGCGGTGGCCGCCTCCTCCGTGGTCGAGGACCTCTCGAGCCTGCAGTTGCTGGCCGGTTCCGACGCGAGCCGCCTGGCGACCCTGGCCTCGATGCTGACGGCGGTGGACGAGCCCGACGGAGCCGTGCTCGCCCGGCAGGGCGAGGCGGCGAGCTCGTTCCTCCTCGTGGTCTCGGGCGAGGCCGCCGTGAGCCGCGACGACGGGAGCGGGCAGCATGGAGTCGGCACGATCGCGCCCGGTTCCATCGTCGGCGAGCTCAGCGTGCTCCGGGGCGCGCCGCGCTCCGCCACCGTTGTCGCGAACGGGCGCCTGACCGGATACATCGGGGACGCGCGCACCTTCACGGCGTTGCTCGAGGTGCCCGGGGTCGCGGAGCGGATCGGGCGTACCGCGCGCCAACGGCTGGCGGCGAACACGCGCCCCGTCGCGGTCACGCTCCGCGACGGTGCGCCCGTCCTCGTGCGGCCGGTGCTCCCGTCCGACCACGGGAAGCTCGCCGACACGCAGCCCGGGTTCTCGCGTGAGTCGCACTTCCGGCGCTTCTTCAGCGCTCCGCCGCTGAGCGAGAAGGTCATCCGGTACCTGATCGACGTCGACTACTGCGACCACTTCGCGTGGGTCGTGCTCGCAGCCGGCGAGCCCGACGAGCCCGGTGTCGCCTCGGCCCGCTACATCCGCGAACGCGAGGCGCCCGACACCGCCGAGGTGGCGTTCTCGGTCGTCGACGACTACCAGGGGCGTGGGCTCGGCTCGTTCCTGTTGGGCGCGTTGGCGGTGGCGGCGGCGGAGAACGACATCCACCGCTTCCGGGCGCGCGTCCTCGCCGAGAACGAGCCGATGCGCGCGATCCTCCGCCGCGCCGGCGCCAAGTTCGAGTTCGCAGAGCCCGGCGTGCTCGAGACCGTGGTCGACGTGCCCGCGTTCGGCGACGGGCTTCCCGACATCGCGACCGCCGAGGCCTTGCGCGACGCCGCCCGCGACATCGTGGTCGCGGCTGACCTTGCGCTCGGCACCGCCGGCTGAGCGGCGGCAGCGCGAACCGCGGCGCGGGATCGGGAAAGAGCTTGATGATGGCGGCCGAATCGGACGCCGAGGTGATCGCGGCGTCGCTCACGGAGCCCGGACGCTTCGGCGCCGTGTTCGACCGGCACGCCACCGTCGTGTTCCGCTATCTCGTGCGCCGTGTGGGCGTCGACGACGCCGACGCGCTGCTCGGCGAGGTGTTCCGCGTCGCATTCGAGAAGCGGGCCGTCTACGACACCGCCCGCCCCGACGCGAGACCGTGGCTGTACGGGATCGCAACCAACCTGCTCGCACGCCATCGCCGGGGTGAGGCGCGCCGGATCCGCGCCACCGCCCGCCTGCTCGCTCGGCAGCGGCCCGCCGACGATCCCGCCGACCAGGTCGCCGGCACCCTCGACGCCCGAGAGCTCTGGCCCCACGTGGCGGAGGCGGTGGCCGAACTGCCCGAGGAGGAGCGGGACGCGCTGCTGCTGTACGCATGGGAGGAGCTCAGCTACGACCAGATCGCCGACGCGCTGGGCGTCCCTGTAGGTACCGTCAGGTCGAGACTCAACCGCGCCCGGGTGCGACTGCGCGAACTCCGGACGACGATCGGGAGAGAACCGTGAGCGACGAGTTCGATTCGTTGCGGCGACTGCGTCCCGACCGGGTCCATCCCGACGACCCGGCCGAGCCGCCGGTCTTCGAACGGGAGAAGGAGCGCCTCATGTCGACGATCGACGACACCCGGCCCGGACCTCTGGGTGTCATGCGCATGCCGGACATCTACCCCCGGCTCGCGTACGAGGACGAGCGGGCCGCACTCGAGTACCTCGTCCGAGTCTTCCAACTCGAGGAGATCCGCGAGGCCCGCATCGAGCACGGTGAGGAATGGAACTACACGATGCTGGCCTGGTTGCGGGCCGGCGACGGCGTCGTGATGATCGGGCACGCCAACGCCGAGGTGCACCGGATCCACAGCCCGAGGACGATCGGCAACACCACGGTGCAGATGATGGTGTTCGTGCACGACGTCGACGCCCACTACGCGCACGCCGTCGCCGCGGGCGCCGACATCACGATGGAGATCGAGGACGCCTTCTACGGCGAGCGCCGCTACGAGGCGACCGATCCCGAGGGCCACCGCTGGCACTTCGCCGAGCGCTTCGAGGACATCAAGGCCCGCGGCGGCACGGTGCCCGACGACGCCTAGGCGCGTTCCGTCCCACGTGGATCGCGGCGACGGCGATGTCAGTGGCGAGGGAACGCGCCACCAAAGAGTTGGTGGAGGTGGCGGGATTCGAACCCGCGTCTTCCGAGTCCTCGACGGGGCTTCTCCGAGCGCAGCCGGTGAGGAGTTTCTCGGGCCACCGCCGCTCACCGGCGGCCTGCGGCGACCCCAGCCTCGCTGTGGTGTCCCGCCGGGCCGCGAGGCCCGTCCCGGCGGTGAGCCGCTCTGAATGACGCCCGCAATCCGGCCGAGCGGCGGGGCCGGAACGGACGCACCACCTAGTTCCTAGGCAGCGAGTGCGAGGTTGGAATCCTCGGCATTTGTTGGTTTTCCCGGCTCTTTTGCGACGATCCGGGAACGTCGGCTCGCTTCACCCGTGTTGGTCCTCAGAATCGAAGCCAGTCACCCCCTTGGTATGGCCGACCATGGTACCGGCCGGTCGGGCACGAACTCCTCGGAACACGGCGGTTGGCGGCGACGTTCAAGGATGTGATGGGCAGAAGCAGCATTCGCCTGGGACGCATCTTCGGGATCCCCGTCGGGCTCGACTGGAGCCTGCTGCTCATCGCGGGTCTGCTCACCCTGAGCCTGGCGGGCGACCAGTTCCCGGCCGAGTTCCCGGGGGAGCCGACCGCCGCCTACTGGATCGTGGGCCTCGTCGCCGCCGGACTGTTCTTCGCCTCGGTGCTCGCGCACGAGCTCGCCCACTCG